>JBBQXR010000006.1:0-23328 GCA_038209455.1 Acidimicrobiia bacterium | reverse complement strand
CTTCGTGACGAGCTCGAGGGTTGCGGTCGTCGGCTTGTCGCCTTCGGCTTCTGCGTATACCCAAATCTTCATCGTGTTCCTCCCGTGCCTCAGATGACCTTGAGTCCGTCGAGGAACTCGACGACCTTCTCGAACGCGGTGCCGTCGTCTTCGACCTTCTCGCCCGCCTCGCGGGCCGGCGCTGCCGTCACGCTCGTGATGCTCTGGTTCGCCGCGAGCGCCGCGGCGTCGAGGCCGAGGTCACCCGCGGTCACCTGGTCGACCGGCTTCGACTTCGCCGCCATGATCCCCTTGAACGACGGGTACCGCGGCTCGACCACACCGGCAGTCACGCTGACGACGGCCGGCAGGTTCGCCTGCACCACGTCGTAGCCCGCCTCGGTCTGACGCTGGATCTTTGCGGTGCCCTCCTCGAGGTGCACCTCCTTGGCGAAGGTCAGCGACGGCCATCCGAGCAACTCGGCGACCTGGGCCGGGATCGTCCCGGTGTACCCGTCGGTCGACTCGGTCGCGGTCAGGACGAGGTCGGTGTCACCCGCGCGCTCGACGCACTTGGCGAGCACTTTCGCGGTGGTGAGCGCATCCGCGCCGGAGAGCGCGTCGTCCGACACCAGGATCGCCTTCGCCGCGCCCATGGCGAGCGCGGTGCGCAGACCGGACACCTCGCCGTTCGGCGCCATCGAGATCAGCGTGACCTCGCCGCCGCCCGCCTTGTCGACGAGCTGGAGCGCCATCTCGACGCCGTAGCTGTCGGACTCGTCGAGGATGAGCTTGCCCTCGCGCTTCAGGGTGTGGTCGCTATCGAGCTGACCCGGCACTGCCGGATCGGGGATCTGCTTCACGCAGACGACGACGTTCATTCAGGTCGCTCCCAGAGACTGTGGGAATCCGCCGGGAGATCGGCGGCTCCTCGGAATGCGGCCGAGATTCTGCCTGGCCCGGCGGACCAATGTCGAAGCGGGCGCCAGGAGGCCGATTTAGGTGACGTCACGCCGCCAGAAGAGCGCCGTACCGACGCCGGCCACGACCAACGCGATCACGACGACCTCGACGAACGCCGGGCCCGGCACGGTGACGAACCGTTCCACGGTCAGCCGCCCCGTACTGCTGAAGGTCTCCCGGCGAGCGCTCTCGAACCGGTCGTCGGTGAGGAACGCACTGAGGTTCCGCAGCAGGAGCGCCGAACCGATCGAGGGGATCCGGGCCGTGAGAATGCCCTCGACCGCGATCAGGTATCCGATCCAGACCAAGAGGGCCCCCACCGTCGACCGCGTGACGAGCACGAGGCCGCCGGTGACCAGGGCGAGGATCACGGCCGCGACCGTGCATCGAGCCACCACCGCCGCAAGGTTCGACCAGAAATCGGGACCGAGCCCGCCCGTCGAGCCGCGCAGCGCCGATCCGGCGTACCACCCGGCGATCAGGACTCCCGTGACGAAGAGGTACATCACGACCGTCACGATCGCCAGCGCGACCAACCGGGCGATTGCGACCCGGACCCGGCGCGGTTCCCAGAGCAACAGGGTGCCGACGGTGCCGGCCCGGTAGTCGCCGCCGACCGCCGTCGCGGCGACGCCGACCAGGATGACGAACACGAAGATGCTCATCGCGAGCACGGTGTTCTCGTTTCCGCGGTCGGGCCGTTCGAGCCAGAGCTTCGACAGCTGCATCGTGTGCTCACCGATGCCCGTACCGGTGCTGTTCAGTGCGTTGACCACGACGACGAGCGCGATGACTCCGAGTGCGGCGGCCATCCCGCTCCACACCGCGCGCCGGGACGCGAGCCGGCGGACTTCGGAACCGAGGAGGGCAGTGAACCTCATGGGATCTGCGGTCCGCGGCGGGTGAGTTCGAGGAACACGGTTTCGAGGTCGACCTCGTCGGCGACGAGTTCGTGGAGGTACACGCCACTCGTCGCGAGCAGTTCGCTGACCCGGGCCCCGGCGTCGTGGGGCAGGTCGACGCGGATCTGGTCACCCGCACCACCGACGACGGCCGCGCTGACGCCCGCGGCACCCAGGATCGCGATCGCACCGGTCGGGTCGGCCACCCGGGCCAGGAGCCCGTTCGGCCGGCCGAGCGCGAGCACGTCTTCGACGGTGCCTTGGGTGACCCGCACGCCACCCTGGATGATCGCGACCCGATCACACATCAACTGGATCTCGGTCAGCAGGTGGCTCGAGACGAGCACCGTGCGACCCTCGGCACCGAGCGACTTCACCAGGTCGCGCAGTTCCTTCATCCCCTGCGGGTCGAGTCCGTTCGCCGGCTCGTCGAGGATGAGCAGTTCCGGGTCCTTGATGAGCGCCGCGGCGAGCGCGACCCGTTGCTTCATCCCGAGCGAGTACTTGGTGACCCGGTCGTCGGCGCGGTCGGCCAGACCCACACGCGCCAGCGCGGCCTCGACCGCCTTCGGTCCCACGCCCTGGATCCGCCCGAGCAGTTCGAGATTGCGGCGACCGCTGAACGCCGGGAACAACGCCGGGCTCTCCACGATCGCGCCGATCCGGGGCATCACCCGGTGGAGCGCGGGGCCCGGGGTCACGCCGAGCACCGTCGCCCGCCCTGCGGAGGGGGCGATCAGACCCAGCAGCATGCGGATCGTCGTGGTCTTGCCCGACCCGTTGGGACCGAGGAAGCCGAAGACGCCACCGCCGTCGGGGACCTCGAGGTCGAGACCGCCGACCGCGACGCGTCGGCCGTACACCTTGCGGAGACCCTGCGCCTCGATCACTGCCATCAAGGGGCGACCCTACCGGCGAACTACCTTCGGCGCGCGTGAGTGCGAGTGACACCGACCTCCTGGTCATCGGTGCCGGACCGGCCGGCTGCGCAGCCGCGATCACCGCGCGCCGTGCTGGTCGGTCGGTCACGATCGTCGACCGGGCCACCTTCCCGCGCGACAAGACGTGCGGCGACGGCCTGACCACCGGCGCACTCCGACTCCTCGAACACCTCGGGGTGTCCCTCGCCGGGCTCGACGCGTCCGCGCGGGTGGAAGAGGTATGTCTCGTGACGCCGACCGGCCGCCGCATCGGGCTGCCACTGCCGAGCGACGGTGAGCACGCGCGCGTGATGACCCGCGTCGATCTGGACGCAGTACTCGTGGACGCGGCGAAACGAGCCGGCGCCGACCTGATCGAGGGCTGCGCAATGGAGGACCTGAAGAGCCTCGACGACGGCGTGACCGCGACCCTCGACGACGGTCGCACGATCGCCGCGCCCTACGCGATCGCGGCCGACGGCAACTACTCCACCGCGCGCCGGCGGTTGACACCGGATGCGCCACCGGTGCTCGGCGAGTGGTCCGCGTTCCGCCAGTACTTCTCCGGCGTGGACGACCCGCGTCTCTGGGTCCTGTTCGAGCGGGATCTCCTGCCCGGGTACGCGTGGGTCTTCCCGCTCCCCGACGGTCGCGCCAACGTCGGCTTCGGCATGCTCCGCGGCCCGGGGGTCACGGGCAAGGTGTTGGCCGCGAAGTGGCGCGACCTCCTGGCCCGGCCCTCGGTGCGAGACATCCTCGGTCCGCGAGCCGCGCCGATCGGCACCCACCGGGCCTGGCCGATCCCGAGCCACCTCGATCCGGATCGTCTCGTCACGGGCCGGGTGCTCTTCGCCGGGGACGCCGCCGGCGTGGTCGATCCGATGACCGGCGAAGGAATCGCCCAGGCCCTCGAGACCGGCGCGCTCGCGGCCGACGCGACGCTCGATGCAGATCCGGCGCGTGTCGCAGCCCACTACCGCGCGGAGGTGGAACGGACCCTCGGGCGAGATCTGCGGTTCGCCGGACGATTGCAGCGCGTGCTCGCGCACCCGCTCGGCGCGCGGGCGGCACTCCGCGTGGTCGACACGAACGGCTGGACCCGTCGCAACTTCGCCCGCTGGATGTTCGAGGACTATCCGCGCGCCATCCTCTTCACCCCCGACCGCTGGCGCCGTCGCATGCTCACTCCCCCCGGCGCCTACCTCCCCACCTGACCCCCGGTTCCGGCGCGCAAGCTGCACGCCCTGGCGTGCAGTGCGAGCGGCGGAACGATCCGGAGGGGGCCGCGGTGCGGTCGGTCAGGCGAGCGCAGCGTCGAGTGCCTGGCCGGCGAGCGTCACCGCGGCGGGGTCGTGACCGTCGCTCATCATGTTGACCACGACACCGTCGAGGCCCAGCCCGACGATGGCCGTCACCTGCTCGGCGATCTCATCCGGGTCGCCGAAGAACAGGCGCGGCAGCAGTTGGTTCCGCAGCGTTGCATCGTCGAGCACGGGCTGGGGATCGTCGACGCCACGCGTGCGGAGCAACCCGGCGAGCTTCGCCGCGGCCGCCTCGTGGGTCTCGCCCGCGATGACCGTGGCGAGGCACGTCACGTTGATGTCCTCCCGCTTCCGGCCCAGGTCCGCCAGGTGACGATCGAGCGCGTCGAGCTTGCGCTCGAGGTCGACGAACGGCGCGTTGCAGTTCCACTCGTCGGCGTACTGGGCTGCGAGCCGCGCGGTCTTCTTCTCCCCGGTGCCGCCCACGAGAATCGGCGGGCCTCCCGGCGTGACCGGTGCGGGAGAGTTCCACGCGTCGGTCACGGTGTAGTGGGTCCCGGCGAACGTGGTCTGGGTCTGGGTGAACATCCCCCGACAGATCTGGAGCGCCTCCTCCAACCGTTCGAAGCGTTCTGAGATCGGCGGGAACTCGAACCCGAGCGCCGCGTGCTCCGCGTCGAACCACGCGGCGCCGATCCCGAGGAGCGCGCGCCCGTTGGAGATGACGTCGAGCGCGGTCACGGCCTTGGCGAGCAACGACGGGTTGCGGTAGGTGACACCGGTGACGAGCGTGCCGAGGCGGGCCGTGTCCGTGCGGGCCGCAAGCGCGCCGAGGAGCGTGTACGCCTCGAACATCTCGAGTTCGGGCGCGCCGATCAACGGCAGCTGGAAGAAGTGGTCCATCACGAAGATGGTGTCGAACCCGGCCCGTTCGCCGGCCTGGGCGACGGTGGCGACCCGCTCGAAGAGGGGCTGGGAATCGGTCGGGTACGTGAAGTTGGGGATCTGGAGTCCGAGGCGCGTCATGGTCGTAACTATAGATCATCGAAACTTTCGATGATCGGAAATCGCTACCCTTTCCCCGTGGCCGATCTGGATCCGCTCTTCACGTCCGCCGGCTACCTGCTCCTCAAAGCCGGCACCCACCTGCACACGCTGATCGACGACACCCTCGCCGGGCTCGACCTCACCGGTCGGCAACTCCTCGTGCTCGGTTTCGCCAGCCGTGGCGAGCCCCTCTCCCAGCAGATGGTGAGCGCGCGTCTCGGCCTCGACCCCACGATCGTGGTCGCCCTCGTCGACGAACTCGAGGGGCGCGGCGCGATCCGAAGGGAGCGTGACCCCGAGGACCGGCGCCGGCATCGGCTCCAGATCACGCCGAAGGGGCGCAAGCTCTACGCGGCGGCCGTTCGGGAAGTGGCCTCGGCCGAGCGCGAGTTCCTCGCCCCGCTCGACCGCACCGAGCGCGACGCCCTCCGTCGACTCCTCGTCACCACCATGAGCCCCCGCCTCCCCTGGATGGCGGACGACACCCCCTGACGCGCGTCAGACGGGAGTGATCGTCGCGGTCGCGCCGGGTTCCACGATGATCTTGGCGTGGGCGTCGGGACTCGCGAGCGTGGTGAACGCGTCGGGCACACCGTCGATGCCGACCACGCCGGTGATGAGCGGCGACGCGTCGATCTCACCTTCCGCCAGCGCCCGCAGCGTGTCGGCGAACTCGGCGGGGTCGTAATAGATCACGAACTGGAACTGGAGCTCCTTCGCGATCGCCACGAGCGGCAGGAACGTGTCCGGTTCCATGCAGACCCCGACGACCGTGATGCGGGTCTGGGGCGGCACCGAGCGACAGATGTCGTCGAGGATGCCGGGAATCCCGATGGCCTCGAACACCACTGGCGTCACGCTGCCGGCCGAGCGGGTCCATCCGTCCATCGCGGTCTCGACCGCCGGGTCGACCACGGAGGTCGCACCCATCGCGGTCGCCAGTCCGCGGCGACGCGGTGAGAAGTCGCTCGCGACGATCTGCTCCACGCCGTGCGCACGGAGCGCCGCGATCAGCGCGAGACCGATGGGGCCGGCGCCCAGGACCAGCGCGCCCTCACCGGGCACGATCCCCGACTTGTTGACCGCGTGGACTGCGACCGCCACCGGTTCGGTGAGCGACGCGATGCGCGGGTCGAGCCCGTTCGGGACCGGCAGACACATCCCCGCCGTGAGCTGCATGCGCTCGGCGAACGCGCCGACGTAGTTGTTGGAGAACCCGATCAGCTCGAGCCCGTGCGGCGCGAACGCCATCGGCATACTCACGACCAGATCGCCGGGCTTGATGAGCACACCCTCGGTGCCCGCACCGAGTTCGAGGACCTCGCCGCAGAACTCGTGGCCCATCACGTAATCGGCATCGGGATCGAACGGGTTGTCGAGGCCGCCCATGCCCGAGAGGGCGAGCATGGCGTCTGCGTGACGCAGCGTGTGCAGGTCGGAGCCGCAGATGCCGCAGGCCTTCACCGCGACGAGCGCCTCCCCGACGTCGGGAACGGGGTCCCGAACGTCGTCGACCACCATCTGACCTCGTCGGGCAATCGCAGCGCGCATGCGGCGGAGCGTCGCCCGCGTTCGACCACGCGGTCAAGTGACGGGTCGGAAAACCCGCGTCGATTCGAAGCGGCGCCCGTCAGACTGCCTGCATGCCCGAGAACATCTTCGACGAGCGCATCGCCCCGTTCTACGACGCGACTGCGGCCGACATGTTCGACCCGGCCGTCCTCGATCCCACGGTCGAGTTCCTCGCCACGCTCGCGACCACCCGCACCGCGCTCGAGTTCGGGATCGGGACCGGCCGGGTCGCCGTGCCCCTGAGCGACCGGGGTGTGCACGTCCACGGCATCGAGATCTCGACCGCGATGGTCGCGGCCCTCCAGGCCAAGCCCGGTGCGAGCGCGATCGACGTGACCATCGGCGACTTCGCCACCACACGCGTCGACGCGACGTTCGGACTCGTGTACCTCGTCTACAACACCGTCTCGAATCTCATCACCCAGGACGAGCAGGTCGCGTGCTTCGAGAACGCGGCCCGGCACCTCGATCCGGGTGGCCACTTCGTCGTCGAGTTGGGGATTCCCGACGTCCGGCGACTCCCGCCGGGCGACACCCACCGCGTCTTCGAGGCGACGCCCACGCACGTCGGTCTCGACGAGTTCGACCTGGTCGCCGGCACGCTGACCTCACACCATTGGTACGTGATCGACGGTCGCGCCGAGCAGTTCGCGTCGACCCACCGCATCACCTGGCCATCAGAACTCGACCTCATGGCTCGGATCGCGGGCATGCACCTCGTCGGCCGGTGGGCCGACTGGGATCGCGCCCCGTTCACCGCCGAGAGCCGCAAGCACGTCTCCGTGTGGCAGCAGTCGGAGTGAATCCAGGCGGCGACTAGGGCGAAGGTCGGAGCGCGGCGTCGAGCACGGCGCGGGTCGCTACCGCACGCGGTGAGTCGGCGCCGACGCCGGCCTGGAGCGAACTCATCAACAGCGAGAGCACGATCGACTCGAGCCCCTCGGCGAGGAGACGCGCGTCGATGTCGGTCCGGACCTCGCCCGCCTCTTGCGCATCTGCGATTCCTGCCGCGACGTCCTCGGTGAGTTGGCGGAGCGACGGCAGATCGAGGAGGCGATCGATCACGTCCGGTTCGCGACCGGAGAGCACCCGCGCGGCCAGCGGGTGGTCGGCCACCTGGGTGACGAGCACCGACACCATCGTTCCCACTCCCTCGCGCATCGGGAGGCCCTCGACCGCCCGGCGGCTCTCGTCGATGAGCGCGCTCGCGTCGGCGTCGACCGCGGCTTCGAACAACGCCTCTTTGCCCGCGAAGTAGGCGTAGACCGCAGCCGGCGTGAGGTCGGCGTCCCGGGCGATATCGGAGACCGAGGTACGGCGATAACCATCGGCGGCAAAGCGGTGGACCGCGATCTCGAGCACGCGTTGGCGCGTCCGATCCCCTTTGGTGCCTGCCGTCGCCGTGGGTACTGCCACGCCCGGAGGCTACCGGCCCCGGTCAGAATCCAATAACTAATGGAAATGTTTGATTTATAGATTCTCGGGTACCATGCCGGAATGGATGCAGCCACGCTCGCCCTCACTCCCGTCGACCAGCGCATCAGCCGGCTGAACGCGGCATCGGTCCGCCGTCCGATCGAGCCCGATGCCGCGCTCCCCTGGGACACCCTCGGCCCGGGCGCGGTCCTCCCGGGCGAACTGCTGTCGATCGCCGGACTCGACGTTGCGACCACCGCCGAGCAGCAGGCCCGACTCTCCCGCGAAGAAGTGGCCTCGATGTTGGCCATGGGCGTGCGGTTCGAGGCCGTCCTCATGTGCGGCTTCGCCCGCATGATCGGTGAAGCGCCCGATCTCACCGACCCGCGCGTCGTCTACATGCTGCACGAGGTGGGCGAGGAGACGAAACACTCACGCGCGTTCATCCGACTCATCGAGGAACTCGACCCGCAAACGCGCAACCCGCTCGACCGTCCTCTCATCAACCGGATCATGAACCGCGTGACCCGACGCATCGCCGCCCACGACACGATGCTCATGGTGATGACGCTCGCCGGCGAGGAGATTCCGGACTTGTTCCAGAAGCTCGCCGCCGAACATCCCGACACCGACCCGATGCTCGCTTCGCTCAACCGGTATCACCGGCAGGAAGAGGCACGGCACCTGTCGTTCGCGCGGTCAGTCCTCCCCGAGGTGTGGGCGCGGGCCGGTCGCGGAGAACGCGTCGCAGTGAAGTTCCTCGCCCCCGCGCTGATCACCCTGCTGTGGCAGAACTTCGTCCACCCGGGCGTGTACGCCGCAGCCGGTCTGCCCACCTGGTCGACCTGGAAGGCCGTGCACAAGCTGCCCCGCCGCGTCGGACTCCGCCACGAGGCGATTCGTCCGGTGCTCGGCGCGTTGATCGACGCCGGGGCCATCCGTCGGGGCCGGGTCCCCCTTGCCTGGCGCGCAGTCTGCGGCGTCGACGCGTCTGGCGAACCGCGCGGCTGACGACCGAAGGATCGCCGAGCCGGTTACGGACGGTTGATCGCCACGCGCGCTGACCGATCCGCGACCGCACGAGCGAAGTTGGTGTGCACGCCGTTGAGGTTGACCCAGCGCCCGGACGCGTCGAGCACGATGCCGGGCCGGTGGGTGGAGTAGCGCGCCGCCAGGACGAACGTCGCGAGCGCGGCGATCGCGGAGAGCGAGATGAGCAGATACACCACCGTCTCCGCCGTCTGCGATCGCGGTTGATGACCGAGGAGGGCGACGATCATGCCGACCACGCTCGCCACCATGACGAAACCTGCGACGACCGCCGCACGGAACTCCTTGCGCTCCTGCTCCAATGCGGCGTTGGAATACGGCAGGCGGACGAGTAACTCACGCGACCGCCCGCTCACCACCAGCAATGCGACGAGGAAGAGCCACCCGAACGGGCCGAGGAAGATCAGCAGCCAGAGCCACCCGGAGTTCCCACCGATCACCGTCACGATCCGATGGAGCCCGTCGGCCGGTGCACCGGTCCTGACGCACGTCATCGGAAGATGCCCCTGCACCGCATCGTCGACGAACACCGTGGTGCTGGCCATGCTGCCCTCCCCTGTCGCTCGCCGAAATCGTAGACCGGCTCGGCCGCACCGAGAAACGCGGCGGCGGCCGCGTCAAGATGGCGGAGATGCCTGACCCGCCGTACCCACTCTCGATCCTCGACCTGGCAATCGTCGAGCGTGGCGGCCGCGTCTCTGACGCGCTCCAAGGTTGCGTCACCCTCGCGCAGCGGGCAGAAGCTCGCGGCTACCGACGGGTCTGGTACGCCGAACACCACAACATGGCGGCGATCGCGTCGTCGGCCACGAGTGTGCTCATCGCCCACGTCGCCGCGAACACCGAGACCATCCGGCTCGGCTCGGGCGGGATCATGCTGCCGAACCATTCGCCGCTGGTGATCGCCGAGCAGTTCGGCACCCTCGCCAGCCTGCATCCCGGGCGCATCGATCTCGGCCTCGGCCGAGCGCCGGGAAGCGACCAGAACACGATGCGCGCGCTGCGGCGCAGTGGGCTCGCCGCGGAGCGGTTCCCCCAGGACGTCCTCGAACTCCAGGGCTACCTCTCGGCCCACTCGCTGATCGACGGCGTCGAGGCGACGCCAGGGAAAGGGACGGAGGTACCGCTGTACATCCTCGGCTCGTCCACCTTCGGCGCGCAGCTCGCCGCCGCACTCGGCCTTCCGTACGCGTTCGCCTCGCATTTCGCGCCCCACTCACTCGAGGAGGCGGTGACCGTCTACCGGCGCGAGTTCCAACCTTCGGAACAGCTCGACGCGCCGTTCGTGATCGCGGCCGTCAACGTGATCGCGGCCGATACGGACGCGGAAGCCCAGGAGCACCTGACCGTCGTCCGCCGGGCTCGCGTCGCCCGCTTCATCGCCCGCGATCTCGTACTCACCGACGACGAGGCCGACGCCATCCTCGCGTCGCCGCAGGGTCGTCAACTCGCGGCGATGATGCAGTACACCGCGGTCGGCACACCGGAGCCGGTGAAGGAGTACCTCGACGCGTTCGCGATCCACGCCGGGGCCGACGAACTCATCGTCGCCCACGCGGGCCCCACCAACGCCGACCGACTGCGCTCGCTCGATCTCCTCGCCGACGTCGCCGGCCTCGTCCCGGTCTGATCGCCGCGGCGGTTCGTCCAACCGAGCGAACCGCGCCGCCACGGTCGTCTCCGCTCGGTTGGAGGTCCACCACCGATAGCGTCCGGCCCGTGGACGACCTCGGATTCCAGCGCGCCAGGGAGACCGCGGACGATGCCGGCGACTGGCTCATCGGCGGTCGGGAGCCCAGGCCCGTCCTGCTCGTCGACTACGACCCGACGTGGCCCGTCCGGTTCGCAGCGGAGCGCGCGCGGATCGCCGCGGCCCTCCCGCAGGCCTCTGCCATCGAACACATCGGATCGACGAGCGTGCCCGGTCTGGCGGCGAAGCCGGTCATCGACATGCTCGTCGTGGTCGCCGACATCGCGACGCCGGAGGTGCAGGTCGCACTCGAAGGTGCTGGCTACGAGCTCCGGGTACGGCAGCCGGGTCACCGGATGTTCCGCACGCCCGCGCGCGACGTGCACGTACACCTGTGGACCGACCCAGCCGACATCGCGCGTCATTTCGAGTTCCGAGACTGGCTGCGAACCCACGACGACGACCGGGATCGGTACGAAGCCGTCAAACGCGAACTCGCCACCCGTGAGTGGGCGGACATGAACGACTACGCGGACGCCAAGAGTCCGGTGATCGCCGCGATCAGCGCCCGCGCCGCCCTCGGCTGAACGGCCGCACCGGTAGCGTCGGCTGCTGTGAGCGACCTCGGACCCTGGCAACCGGAACTCGAACAACTCGCACAACGGCGGGCAATGGCCCAAGAGATGGGCGGCGCCGAGAAGGTCGAACGGCATCACGCCAACGGCAAGTTCACGGTGCGCGAGCGGATCGAGGCCCTCCTCGACGCCGGGTCGTTCCGCGAGGTCGGCGGGCTCACGGGTCGGGCCACCACCGACGCCGACGGCAACCTCACCGCCGTGATGCCGGCGAACTTCGTGATGGGACGCGGTCGGATTGATGAACGGCCCGTGGTCGTCGGCGGTGACGACTTCACGGTGCGCGGCGGTGCGGCCGACGCGTCGATCTTCCAGAAGCAGGTGATGGCCGAACGGATGGCCCACGACTACGGCCTGCCGATCGTGCGCCTCGTCGACGGTTCCGGCGGGGGCGGCAGCGTGAAGACGCTGGAGACCGAGCGTCGTTCGTTCGTCCCGTTCAATCCGGGGTGGGAATGGGTGGTGGCGAACCTCGGCCGCGTCCCGGTGGTGGGTCTGTGTCTCGGCAGCGTCGCCGGCCTCGGCGCGGCGCGCGTGGTGACGAGTCACTACTCCCTCATGGTGAAGGGCACGAGTCAACTCTTCGTCGCGGGACCGCCCGTCGTGAACCGCCTCGGCATCGAAGAGGTCGACAAGGAGACGCTCGGCGGGAGTTCGATCCAGACGCGCAACGGCGCCGTCGACGACGAGGTGGACTCCGAAGACGAAGCGTTCCGGCGGACGCGTGCGTTTCTCTCCTACCTGCCGAGTTCGGTCGACGAACTCCCGCCGCGCGTCGAGCCCACCGACGATCCCGAGCGGGCCGACGAGTCACTGCTCCGGGCGATTCCCCGCGAGCGGCGCCGGGTGTACCTGGCCCGTTCGATCATCGAGACCGTCGTCGACCGGGAGGGCGATACCTCGAGCTTCCTTGAGATCGGCCGCCTCTGGGGCCGGTCCGCCATCACCGGCCTGGCGCGGATCGACGGCTGGCCGGTCGCGGTGTTGGCCAATGATCCGTACCACTACGCGGGCGGCTGGACCGCCGATGCTTCCCGCAAAGTCGAGCGGTTCGTCGACCTCGCCGAGACCTTCCGTCTGCCCGTCGTGCACCTCGTGGACAACCCCGGATTCGTGATCGGCACGCAGTCGGAGCAGCAGGCGACCATCCGTCATGGGGCACGTGCGCACGCCGCGATCTACCAGACCACCGTGCCGTGGTGTTCGGTGATCCTGCGCAAGGTCTACGGCGTGGCCGGTGCTGCACATCAGAACGCGTCCCGGTTGTCGTACCGGTTCGCGTGGCCGTCCGGTGAGTGGGGATCGCTCCCCCTCGAGGGTGGCATCGAGGCGGCGTACAAGGCGCAGCTGGAGGCGTCCGACGATCCCGACGCACTGCGCGCGGAGATCGAGACTCGATTGGGCAAGGCCCGCGATCCGTTCAAGACCGCGGAGGTGTTCCTCGTCGACGACATCGTCGATCCACGCGAGACGCGCTCGCGCCTCTGCGAGTTCGCGACGCTCGCCGCACCGCGCCGCGCACGAACCAGCCCCGCGATGCGCGCGCCGCGGCCGTGATCCCGGACCGTGTCCGGTCTGCCTTCGGCCTCATCGATGAGGGAACCGAGTTGCCAGGTGGCGTGACCGGAGTACTGCGGTTCGGGGAGGTCGTGGTGAAGCCGGTCGTCGACGTAGCCGAAGCGCGATGGGTGCAAGCGACATTCGCGGCGCTTTCGCCGTCGTCCGATGTGCGGTGGGCGCGCCCGGTTCCGGCGCGAGACGGGCAGTGGGTCGTCGACAGTTGGATCGCGAACGAGTTCGTCCCGGGGCTCACCCCCGTCGGGCCGCAATGGGACCGTGTGAATCGATTTCGGGACCCGGTTCCACGCGGTGACGGCTGTTGTTCCGCCTCCGATCGGCATGCTGAACGCGCGCATGCATCGGTGGGCACGGGGCGAGCGGCATGCGTTCGACGAAGACACGATCGAACTCCCACCCGAGGTCGCGGCCATCGACGACCGCCTTCGCGCCTGGTGCGTCCATGACCAGGAGACACCGCAAGTCGTGCACGTCGACCTCACGCACAACGTGTTCCTCGACCGATCGGGGACGCCTGTTGTCCTCGACGTCGCGCCCGGATTCCGTAGCCACGCGTACTGCGCCGCCGTCGTCGTCGCCGACGCACTGGTGTGGTCGGGCGCCGACGTGAGTGCCGTCGACGCGCTCGGCGGCCTCGACACGGCCAGACCGCTGCTCGCCCGTGCGCTGCGGTTCCGGCTCGTCACCGACCATCTCGCGCGAGCGGAGTCCGGTGACTCGACTCCGACGAGAGGGCTCGACCGGTACCGGTCCGTGATGACCTCGCTCGTCCTCTGAGCAGGGCTCTCCGAGACCGGTCAGACTCGAACGGTGACTGCACCAAAGGAGAGTCGCTGGGTCAAGTGGCATCACCACTACGACGGCGCGGACTCGATGCTCCAGCGCCGGCTCGCCATGGTGCAGGGTCTCGTCGGTGACGTGCTCGACGCAGCCACTCCGGGAGAGAACATTCGCATCCTCAGCCTGTGCGCCGGACGGGGGCAAGACGTGATCGACGTCGTCGCGCAGCACCCGCGCCGAGACGACGTCGTCGCCCGCCTTGTCGAACTCGACCCGTCGCTCGGTGCGGACGCACGGGAGGCCGCACACGGAGCGGGCCTCGCCGGCGTGGAAGTCATGACCGGCGACGCATCCTCGACCGACGCGGCCGCCGGCCTGGGGCCCGCACATCTCGTGCTCCTCTGCGGCATCTTCGGCAACATCACCGATGCCGACATCCGGATGACGATCGAACACACGCCCTCGTTGTGCGCGCCGGGTGCGACCGTGCTCTGGACCCGGCACCGCGGCGCTCCCGATTTCACCACCACGATCAGGGAGTGGTTCGGTGCGAGTGGCTTCGAGGAGGTGGCGTTCGGATCACCGACCGACGCCCCGCTCGTCGGCGTGGGCGCGCACCGCCTCACCCCCATCCCGCCACCGTTCCGGCCCGGCGTGCGTCTGTTCACCTTCGTCGACGACCCGTCGGCCACGTAACCTGCGCCGGGCGTCGGGGGAACCGGTACCGTGACGCACTCGTTGGGGAGGTCGTGATGCTTCGTCGTCTTGTGGGTGGGCTCAGCGCCGCGCTGCTCGCCGGGTTCGGTCTGGTCGCAGCCTCGACCCCCGCGGGCGCCGCGCTGCCCACACCGGCACCGTGCGTGGGCTGTTACGTCCCGGCTCCGAACACGAGTTGGCAGATCCAGCTCAACGGGATCGTCGGGCTCGGGGTCAATGCGACGCTCTACGACATCGACGGGTTCGACAACACGGCCGCGACCGTCGCGAAGTTGCACGCGAAGGGCCGGAAGGTCGCCTGCTACTTCAGTGCGGGCTCGTTCGAGAACTGGCGGCCGGACGCGGCGGCCTTCCCCGCCGATGTGAAAGGGAACAGCAATGGTTGGCCGGGCGAACGCTGGCTCGACATCCGCCGCCTCGACGCGCTCGGTCCGATCATCGAAGCGCGCCTCGACCTGTGCAAGGCGAAAGGGTTCGACAGCGCGGATCCCGACAACGTCGACGGGTACACGAACACCACCGGGTTCCCTCTCACCGCCGCGGACCAACTCGCGTTCAACGTCTTCATCGCGAACGCGGCGCATGCACGCGGCCTGAGCGTCGCGTTGAAAAACGACCTCGACCAGATACCCCAACTCGTGCCGTACTTCGACTGGGCGCTCAACGAGCAGTGCTACCAGTACGGCGAGTGCGACCTGCTCACGCCGTTCTCGACCAACGCCAAGGCCGTGATGGAGATCGAATACACGGCCGCCAGGACCAAGTTCTGTCCACCGGCCAATGCCCGCAACTTCAACGCGATCAAGAAGAAGCTTGACCTCAAGGGTTGGCGTTCGGCCTGTCGCTGACCGCCGGACGTGAAATGTCCCGATCGGGACCTCTGTCACAACCTGGGCGAGCGGATGCACCGGAGCAGCCACTCGGCGCAACACCGTCCGTAGACTTCTCGGCGTGACTTCTTCCGTCGACACCCGCCCGCCGGACGGCTTCTGGCCGACCACCGATCACTGGTCGGTTGCGATCCCGCTCGACACGCCACATCCCCGACCCGCATCGATGGCCGACCACGGCTGGGTCCAGCTGAGCGACGCGCCGTTCACGATCCCGGAGGACGAGTACCTCGGCCTCGAGTACATGGACTGGAAGAGCGGCGGCGACACCAACTTCGCGCCCATCGCGACGGCCGACGGACAACTCGACTGCCGCGGCTTCTGGAACGACGGTGACGAACGTACCGACAAGAACGCACAGTTCACGACGAACGCCGCCAAGTGCCCCACGCTCGCCACGTACGTGGAGAGCGTGGGCGCCAACTTCGGACGGGTGCGCACCATCAAGCTCGAGCCGCAGGACCACGAGACCGCGATGCGCTCGTTCCACCGGGACGACAACAACCGGTTCAATCCGCCGACCGACGGCTGGGTCGTGCGTTCGTGGTTGGAGCTCACCGACAATCCCGACTCGTACATGCTCCTCATGGAGTGCGGTCCCGACGGCACACCCGACCCGGCCACCGAGACGCGGGTCCCGCTGCACCAGGGTGCGCGGTTCGTCGTCGACACCCAGCGGCTCTGGCACGTGGTGGTGCACAACGGCGCGGCACCGCGTTACGCGTTGATCACCAGCTTCGAGAGCGGACCGGAACTCGACCGCTGGATCGATTCGCAACTGCCGTAGTTTCTCCGCGCGCCGGCCGACTCCGGAATAGCGTCGGCCCGATGAGCAACCTGTCCCGTCGCAACTTCCTCACGCTCGGCGCCACTGCGGCCGGAGCCGCCGCGCTGACCGCGTGCAGCAGCGGCTCGACCTTCGTTGCGAAACCCGCGCCGAGCACCCGCCGCCCCGCGTCCCATGGGCTCGGGCAGCCGGAGGCCGCACCGTTCGACCACGTCGTGGTGCTCATGATGGAGAACCGGTCCTTCGACCAACTGCTCGGTTGGCTGCCCGGCGCCGACGGGAAACAGGCCGGCCTCACCTACCCCGACCTCGACGGCAAGCACCACCCGACGTGGGACCTGGGCACCGACTACCAGGGCTGCGGGTACGTCGACCCGAAACACCAATGGGAAGCCGCGCGCACCCAGCTGAACAACGGCAAGGGCGACGGGTTCCTCTTCACCCAGGTGCGCGACGGCGAAACCGCGCCCGCCGACCTCTGGCCGATCGGGTACTTCGGCCGCCGCGCCGTCCCGATCCTGGGCCGACTCGCGGAGCAGTACACGACGCTCGACAAGTACTTCGCGTCGCTCAACGCAGGGACCTGGCCGAACCGCCTCTACCTCCACGCGGCAGCCACGGACGTCGACTTCACCGGCACGTTCCTCCCCGGGGGAACGACGGGCCCGGAGTCACAGATCCAGACCGCGATCTGGGACCGCCTCGAGGACGCGGGACTCACCGGCGGGTACTACTGCGACGCGGAACCGATGACCGAGGTCTTCGCATCACACCGGTACGCCGACATCACGCATCCGGTCGACGACTTCTTCACCGCCGCGAAGCGCGGGACCCTCCCGAACGTCACCTTCGTCGAACCAGACTTCAGCGAGGCCTCGGAGAGCACCGGCGTCTCGAACGACGACCACCCCTGGGGGTCGATCCGCTCTGGTGAGGGCTTCATCCAACGGGTGTACGAAGCCGTCACCACCAGCCCGCAGTGGGACAAGACGGTGCTCGTCGTCAACTTCGACGAGTGGGGGGGCTTCTACGACCACGTGGTCCCACCCACCGTCGCCGACGACAACGTCAACCCGGGTCCCGGACCGCATCCGGACTACTCCCAGCTCGGGTTCCGCGTGCCGTGCGTCGTGGTGTCGCCGTGGTCACCGAAGGCGATCGTGAGTGACGGTCCGTACGAGCACTGCTCGATCCTGCGGATGGTGGAGTGGCGGTGGGGCCTCGCACCGATGAGCATGCGCGACAAGACCGCGAAGAACCTCGCCGAGACGCTCGACTTCTCGATCCGCCGCAAGCCGGTGACGCTGCCGGCGTTCACCGCGCCGGTTCCGAAACCCTGCCCTGCCCCCGCGACCTGACCCAGGTCGACCCGCCCGCTCGCTTCGACGCGTCCGCTTTGACCGCGTGACAGCGGGTGGAGTCGAATGCCCGCATGCGCTTCGGAACGTTCATGGCCCCCTTCCACCCGACCGGTCAGAGCCCCACGCTCGCGATGGAACGGGACCTCGACACGATCGTCGCCCTCGACCGACTGGGGTTCGACGAGGCCTGGGTCGGCGAGCATCACTCGGCCGGGTTCGAGATCATCGCCTCGCCCGAGGCGTTCCTCGCCGTCGCGGCCGAACGCACCAAGCGCATCAAGTTGGGGACGGGCGTCAGCTCGCTGCCGTACCACCACCCGTTCATGCTCGCCGACCGCATGGTGATGCTCGACCACCTCACCCGCGGTCGCATCATGCTCGGCGTCGGCCCCGGTCAGCTCACCTCCGATGCCCACATGCTCGGCATCCCCGCCGACAAGCAGCGGCCGCGCATGGAAGAAGCGCTCGACGTGATGATGGCGCTCTTCCGCGGCGAGACCGTCACGTACGAGTGCGAGTGGTTCACCGTGCAGGACGCGCGCCTGCAACTCCGGCCGTACAGCGACCCGTGCTTCGACATCGCCGTCGCGGCGTCCTTCTCGCCCACCGGTGCCCGCGCCGCGGGGAAGCACGGCATCGGCATGCTCTCCGTTGCGGCGACGGCACGCCAAGGAATGGACCTGCTCTCGCACCACTGGGACCTCTGGGAGGAACTCGGGCGTGAGAGCGGCCGCCCGGCCGACCGGTCGAAGTGGCGGCTCGTCGGACCGATGCACATCGCCGAGACGCGGGAACAGGCCGAGCGGGATGTCGAGTACGGCATCGCCGAGTTCTCCCGCTACTTCACCCACGTGCTCCCGGCGGGACCGGTGCAGGGCGACACACCCGCCGAGATCATCGAAGCAAACAAGGCGAGTGGCTTCGCAGTCATCGGCACCCCCGAAGACGCGATCGCCAAGATCCAGGACCTCATCGATTCGAGCGGCGGCGGCTTCGGCGCGTTCCTTCTCTTCGACCACAACTGGGCCCGGCCGACGGAAAAGGCCCGGTCGTACGAACTCTTCGCGCAGTACGTGATGCCCCACTTCCAGGGTCAGCTGGCACCCGTCCAGGCTTCGTGCGAATGGGTCACCGGCAGCGGCGGCGAGTACGTCGGCCGCGCCGCCAACGCCATCGCCAAGGCGATCGAGGATCACGCCACCGAGCGCGCCGGCTTCGGCGAAGCGGCCCAACCCACGACTCCATGAACACGGCCGCATGACCCGGGAGTCACATCGCTTCGCCGCGCCGTCGGGCCTCTCGCTCGCCGTCCACGACTGGGGCGGCACCGGCGATCCGGTCCTGCTCTCCCACCCGACCGGATTCCACGGCGTCGTGTGGCAGCCGATCGCCGAGCGACTCGTCGACCGCGGGTACCGCGTGTGGTCGTTCGACTTCCGCGGTCACGGTGACAGTGACTCCACACCCGACGGCACGTATTCGTGGGACGGTTTCGCCGACGACGCGCAGGCCGTCCTCGAACATCTCGACCTGCTCGGCAACCCCCGCTTGTTCGCAGCCGGTCATTCGAAGGGCGCCACCTCGTTGATGACCGTCGCGTGGAGACTCCCCGAGGCGATCCCGCGCATCTGGGCCTACGAACCGATTGTCTTCCCGCAGTACGACGCCGCGCTCCAGGACCCCGACAACCCGATGTCGGCCGCGGCCCGTCGTCGTCGAGCGACGTGGCCGTCACGCGACGAGGCCATCGCGTCCTACGGATCGCGCCCGCCGCTCTCCGTCCTCACCCCCGAGGCCCTCCACGCGTACGTCGACTACGGCATGCGCGATCGCGACGACGGCACCGTCGAACTCAAATGCCTCCCCGAACACGAGGCGAGCATCTACACGATGGGTGTCGTCAACGGCCTGTGGGACCGGCTTCCCGAGGTGGCGTGCCCGGTGCTCGTCGCTGCAGGTGAGACCAGCACGGCCATCCCGCCCCATCTCGCCACCATGATCGTCGAGCGACTCGCACGGGGCCGGCTCGAACTCTGGCCGGGCCGGGGACATTTCGGACCGATGGAAGATCCCGACGCCGCCGTCGCGTCGATGTTGGATTTCGCCGCGGCCTGATCCGCGTCAGACTTCCCGGAGATCCGAGAGCACCGGGGGCGACCAATGGGTTCCGTGACCACAATCGACGACATCACACCGGAGTACCTCACCGCCGCGCTGGGCCAGCCGGTCCTGGCGGTGACGACCGAACCGGTGGGACTCGGGGTGGGACTGATCGGCCAGCTCCATCGCGTCATCCCCACCTACGGGCCGGGCGGCACCGGACCGATGCAGGTGATCGTCAAGCTTCCCGGCGCCACCGAGGAATCGCGCTTCGTGGCGATGGTGCTGAACATGTACCAGAAGGAGTGCGGGTTCTATCGCGAGCTCGCGGCGACGAGCGGCTCGCTCTCGCCTGCGTCGCACCACGTGATGTTCGAACCCGAGAGCCACGACTTCGTCCTGATGCTCGATGACGTCGGCCACCACCGCCAGGCCGACCAGATCGATGGCATCGGGCTCGCCGACGCGGAGATCGCGGTCCGCGCCCTCGCCCGGCTCAACGCCACCTGGTGGGAGCACCCCGACCTGCTCGCGAGTCCGTACGTCCGGCCGCTCAACGAGTCACCGTTCCCCGAAGCGGTGAGCATGAGTTACGACGCCGCGTGGCCGATCGCGCTCGAAGCGTACGGATCGATGATGTCCGACGAGATCCGTGGGTTCGGCGCGCGTTACTCGAGCCTCTTCCCTTGGTTCTGCGACCGGTTGTGCGAGGCGCCGGTGACCCTGACCCACGGTGACTGGCGCGGCGACAACCTGTTCTTCACCGGCGACCCCGATGTCCCGCTCATCGCCGTCGACTGGCAGCTGATCTCGGTCGCCAAGGGCGTGAAGGACTTCACGTACTTCGTCACCCAGAGCCTCCGCCCCGACGACCGCGCCGCCCACGAGGAAGGACTGTTGCGCATCTGGCTCGACCAGCTCCATGCCGACGGTGTCGGCGGCTACGAGTTCGAGCAGGCGTGGGTGGACTACCGCCTGAGCGTCGCGTGGGCCTTCGTGTACCCGGTGATCGCGACCTCGACCCTCGACCCCGCCGACGTGCGCGGCGCCGCACTCACCCGCTCGATGATGGAACGCTCGATCGCCGCCATCGAACACCTCGACGCACTGGAACTCCTCAGCCGACGCTGAGTTCGGTGTATTCCACACTGGTGTCGGCGTGGTCTTCGTAGTGGATGACACCGAGTTCGGTGAAGCGGTCGCGGAGCCAGCCGTCGCGGCCGTCGAGGAGGCCGAGCTTCTTGCAGTTGGGGACGATCTTGGCGAAGAGCGCCTGCTGGAACATGACCTCTTCCTCGCTCTGCTGGCGCACGAAGTACGGCACGATCTTCCGAGGCTCGACTCCGAGCCGCTCCCACACCTCTTGGTGCAGAAATCGGTCGCGCATCCGGACCGCGGCCTCGAACACGAACTCCTGACGTTCGCGGAGTTCCGCGCCGGTGATGTCGGCGTACGCCTCCTGGAGTGAGAGCACCCCGAACGCGACGTGGCGGGCTTCGTCGGACATCACATACCGCAGCAGGCTCTTGAGGAGCGGTTCGTTCGTGGTGCGGTACATCGTGCCGAACGCCGCGAGGGCGAGACCTTCGACCATGATCTGCATCCCGAGGTAGGTGATGTCCCAACGGGAGTCGGAGAGGATGTCGTCGATGAGTGCGCCGAGGTGCGCGTTCATCGGGTACCGGGTTTCCAGTTTCTCGTCGAGGTAGCGGGCGAACACCTCCACGTGCCGCGCCTCGTCCATCACCTGGGTGGACGCGTAGTACTTGGCGTCGACCCACGGCACCGTCTCCACGATGCGCGCGGTGCACAGCAACGCGCCCTGCTCGCCGTGGAGGAACTGGCTGGACCGGTGCGCGAGGTTCTCGACCGCGTACTGCTTGAACTCCTTGTCACCCCAATGCGCGACCGGCGAGCCTTTCTCGTCCATCAGCGCCCGCACGTACTTCATGCGACCGTCGCGCGCGCCCAGCTCCACCGCCGTCCGTTCGGGGTCGACGTCGATGGACCAGTCGAGGTCGGTCGAACCGTTCCACTGACTGACCTTTGCCTTCTCGTACAACGTCTCGAGCTGGGGCCGGGCGCCCTTTGCGTAGTCCCACGTGAACAAGGCGCCGGCGTCGGAGGACACCGAGTGCAACACCTCGTCGGGATTCGCATTGGTGATCGCGAGGATGGCCTCGATGTCGTGTACGTCGGTCATGACTTCACCGTACGATTCCGGGTTCCGACGGTCAATCATCCCTTCGAGGAGCCGCATGGAGTTGGCAGGAGCACACGTGGTGGTGACCGGCGCGAGCCGCGGGATCGGCCGCCAACTCGTCGACGTGCTCGCCGCCAAGGGTGCCCGCGTCGCGGTCGTCGCCCGCAGCGGCGATGCGCTGCACCGTCTGGTGGAGCACTACGGCGACGATCGGATCGCAGCGTTTCCGTGTGATCTCGGCAGTGCCACCGCGATCGACGGGCTGATCGGCCGCATCGAGGCAGCACGCGGTCCCGTCGATGTCCTCGTCAACAACGCCGGCCTCGACCACACCGGACCGTTCGTCGACATGATGGCGGCGGAGCTGCGGGCGGTCATCGACGTAAACCTCATCGCCACCGCGGAGCTGTGCCGGCAGGTGCTGCCCGGCATGGTGGCGCGGCGACGCGGCCACGTCGTGAACCTCTCGAGTATCGGTGGGTCGCTCGCCAGCGCGGGGGTCATCGCCTACTGCGCGACGAAGGCCGGCGTGAACCAGTTCACTGCCGGGCTACGCGCCGAACTCCGGGGTGGCGGCGTCGGGACCACGCTCGTCGAGATCGGACCAGTGGCCACGGAGATGATGGACCACCTGCGCGACTACGCACCGACGGCAGCGTCGGTGCGCCGGCTCGAACGCGCCGGACTGGCTCCCGAACTCGATCCGAACGATGTCGCGGTGGCGATCGTCGGCGCGATCGAATCCGGTCGGCGCCACGTGCGGCTCCCGAGGCGCCAGGCCCCGATGACCATGCTCGCGGAGGCCCCGCGCCGCATCGCCGAGATCCTCACCCTCGGCCTCCCCGGCGTCTGATCACACTCCGGCGTCACCCGGGGGAGGTGGGTCAGGCGTTCTTGAAGCCGTCGAGCACCGCGGCCCAACGGTCGGGGTCCGACTGGTACGGCGCGTAGAACGACAGCCGGTCCACGATGTCGCCGTACCGGCCGAGGAGCAGCGCCGGGATCTCCTCGGGCTCACCCACGACGGCGAAGGTCTCGAGGATCTCGTCGTCGATCAGCTCACCCATCTCGACCCACTTGCCCTGCTTGGACATGGCGTTGAGTTCGGTCTGGAGGTCACCCCAACCGTGGAGTTCGAGGACGGGCCGGTACGCGGGCGTGGAGCCGTAGAACGCGATCTGCTGTTTGGTGCCGGCGCGGGCCTTCTCCATCTGCGCCTCGTCGCCACCGGTGACGACGAAGAGCGGACCCGAGAGTTGGAAGTCGGCGCGGGCCTTGCCGGCCTTCTCCCAACCCCGCTCCAACGCGGGGATGGTGACCTCACGGACGTACCGCTCGGTGGTGAAGCCGTGCAGGATGATGCCGTCGCACACCTCGCCCGCGGTCTCGGTCATCTTCTCTCCCACCGCCGCGAGGAACACCTTCGGCGGCCCCGACGCGAGCGGCCCGGGGTTGAAGAACGGTGTCATGAGGGTG
>JBBQXR010000005.1:0-23955 GCA_038209455.1 Acidimicrobiia bacterium | reverse complement strand
ACGGTGCGTGGACGTGTCCCGCCACCGGCATCTACCCACACCAATGGCTCTGGGATTCCAGCTTCGTTGCCGTCGGTCTCGCCCGCCAAGACCCGCAGCGCGCGGCCGCCGAGATCGCAAGCCTCTTCCGCGGTCAGTGGTCGAACGGGATGCTGCCGCACATGATCTTCGACGTGCCCGACCTCGGGTCACGGCACCTCTGGCAATCGCACCGGGACCCACGTGCGCCCGCGGGGGTCGGCACCTCGTGCATCACGCAGCCGCCCGTCATCGCGATCGCGGCGCGCCGGGTCGCTGACGCGCTCGAAGAACCGGCACGCGCGGCCTTCGTCGCCGCGGTCCTTCCCGGCCTCATCGCGCACCACGAATGGCTCTACCGCGAACGGGATCCCGAACAGACCGGACTCGTCTCCCTGATCCATCCGTGGGAGTGCGGGCTCGACACGACGCCACCGTGGATGATCGCGATGCGCGCGATCCGTCCGTCGTGGTGGCTGCGCGTCGCGATGGTGACGCGCCTCACGCGACTCGTGCGTCTGTTGCGCCGAGACACGCAGTTCATCCCCGCGGCCGAACGCGCGAGTGACGACGATGGCCTGCGCATGCTCGACCTCGCGAGCCGCGCACGCCGACACCACTTCGACCTTGCCGCGTCGCCCGCGAAGCCGTCACTCGTCGTCAAGGATGTCTCGTTCAACGCGCTGCTCGTCGTCGCCAACCGCGACCTGCAACATCTCGGCGAGCTCGCCGGCTTCGGACTTCCCGCTGAGCTCCGAGCTCGCATGGCGACGACTCCTGCTGCGCTCGAAGCACTCTGGGACGAACCGGCCGGCCTCTACTGCTCCCGCAACGTGAACACCGGCGAACTCCTCGAACCCGCGACCATCGCGTCGTACGCGATGTTGTGGGCCGGATGCCGGCAGGACCGCACCGTGCGACTCGTGCACCACCTGAAGACTCCCGCTTGGCAGCCCGAGCACCCGGTCCCGAGCATCGCCACCGACAACCCCCACTTCGAGCCCCGCCGCTACTGGTCGGGTCCCACGTGGGTGAACATGAACTGGATCGTCATCCAGGGCCTCCGCGCCGTGGGTGAACACGCAGCCGCCAAGGCATTGAGAACGTCGACGTTGGATCTTGTCGAGAAGTCGGGCTTCGCCGAGTACTTCTCGCCGCGCACCGGCGAACCGCTCGGTGCACCGAACTTCTCCTGGACCGCGGCCCTGGCCGTCGACCTCGCGACCGAGCCGGACCCGCCGACGGATCGTTGACACCGCCGGGGTCAGTCGGGATGATGAACGTCTCGTGACCTGAGCGTCATGAAGTCGGAGGCGGTCGACCATGACGGCGGACACCGAGCAGCAGTTCCGCGATTACGCGATCCGGTCGTACCGATACCTCCGCCTCGCCATCGTGGTGATGGTGGTGTCGCTCGGTGCTTCGGTGATCATCGAGCGGGCCGAAGCGAAATGCTGGCAAGGCTCGATCAGTGCCTATTACTACACGCCCGCGCACTCGATGTTCGTCGGCTCCCTCGTCGCCATCGGCGTGTGCCTCATTGCGATCGTCGGCCGGAAACCGTGGGAGGACATGTTCCTCAACGTCGCCGGCATGCTCGCGATCGTCGTGGCCTTCGTGCCGACGAGTCCTGCTGATCGGTTGCTCTGCGCGGCGTCGAAGACCGTGCAGGCCGATGCCGACGCCTACATCAACAACAACATCCTTGCGGTCGCGATCGGTGGCGTGATCGCGCTGATGGTCGCTGCGATCATCGCGTCGAAGAAGGACTCGTTGCCTTCCGGCAAACCGACCCGGGAGGTCGGCGTCGGCCTGCTCATCACCGCCGCGCTCATCCTCGCCGGGGTGATCTGGCACACCGTCGACCGCCATACCTTCGACCGTGACGCGCACATGAGCGCGGCGATCGCGATGTTCGTCGCGATCGGTGTCGTGGTCCTGGTGAACATCTGGGAGGCCCGCGGCGGTTACCGCGTGCTCTACATCGGGGTCGCGGCCTTCATGGTCGCCGGAGTGGTGGCGGTGCTGATCGGCAACGCGGTCGACGCCGGGTGGCGGCACAAGGTGTTCTGGTTGGAGGCGCTCGAGATCACACCGTTCGCCGTGTTCTGGGTGGCCCAGACCATCGAGCACTGGGAGGAAGGCATCGTGTTGCCGGGCGCGTGACGCCCGAGTCGGGTGTCAGGGTTCGGTGACCTCGGCAAGCACGACCGGGTCCGGGTGACCATCCCATGTCGCGGTCAACCCAATCGCAGGACGCGGCCCGAGGAGGGGCCGGCGGAACACGGTCAACGCGAACCGGTCGTTGGTGAGCACGGTGGTGTCGGCGTCGTCACGATCGAGGGTGAACCCGTCGATCGGCACCCGCTCCTGAGTCCACCCGCCGCCCTGGATCCGGACCGGGCTCGGCGCGATGTACCAGCGGCCCTCGTACACTGCCATGCCGAGCGCCTCGCCCTGGCCCGTCATCGTCACCGCGGCGAGCATCGTCACGAACAGTGGATCGCGGATCCCGTCGTAGACCCAGCGGGTGCCGAGGACGGAGTGCTCCATCTCGGTGATGAGCGCGTCGTCTGCACCGTCGAGTGGTTCGTCGCGATAGGTGAGCGGGACGTGCAGCAGCGTGTCGCCCGCGGTGACGAGGAACGTCTCCATCCCGACCCGACCGTCGGGATCGTCGAACCGGTAGGCGCCGATCACGGAGACCGGGTCATCGGCCGGCGGACCCCACGACCGGGTCGGCGCCCAGTCGGCGATCAGTTGTTCCTTGGTGGGCGTGATGGTTGCCAGATGGAAGAGCGCCATCGCGCTCAGCGTACGGCGCGAGCCCTACTCAGCTGGGCGGGAATCGGGCCGGGAGCAGCGCGAGCAGGTGGGGGAACAACGGAGTGAAGCGATCCTTCCCCCACGGGGTGCCCGGCTGGTTCGCCATCGCCATCGTCGTCACACCGCAGATCAGCGAAGCCACGACGAATAACGCGTCGTCACCATCGATCGCGGCCGCGCCGAGTTCGCCGGCGGCCACCGCTTCGCGCAACATGCGGCGCTGCATCTCGACCATCTCCTGGCTCGCGGCCATCGCCGCCTCGCTCGCGTCGAAGCTCGGTACCGGCCGCCAATACATCAGCTGCGCGAGCGCGGGATGGTCGAGCATGTATTGGCCGTTTGCCTCGAGAGCGGCGGAGAGCGCCCGGAGGCCGGGTGCTGCGTCGCCGGCCCCGGTGCGCATGACCTCGACGGTGGCGAGCATGCCCCGTTCGAACAGCGCGTCGTACACCGCGGTGATCGACGGGAAGTACTTGTAGAGCGACGGTGGCTGCACGCCGAGCCGTCGAGCGACCTCCGCGAGCGTGAGGCCGTGGATGCCTTCCTCGGTCATGACCTGCTCGGCGAGGTCGAGAATCTCGCCGATCGTCTCCTGGCGCCGACGGGCCCGCCGATCGGTCGCCGGGGGCGAGACGACGGGGGCGGACTCGGGCATGGAACGTAAGGTAGCACATCTTCTGCTTGACAGGCAAAGCTAAGAGGCATAGCCTGCGCTACGTTGTACCGGAGAGAACCGAAGGAGCGACCGATGGCCCCCAAGAACCAGCGACTCTGGCTCACCACCGACGAGGTGTCGACCGTCATCGACGCACCGGCGGAGGAGATCTACGACATGATCGCCGATCTGCCCCGGATGGGGGAATGGAGTGGCGAGTGCGCCGCGGTCGAGTGGGTCGACGGCGCCACCGGTCCGGCCGTGGACGCCCACTTCCTGGGCCACAACCGCACCGGACCGCGCGGCTTCATCAAGTGGTCCCGGCGGGGGAGGGTCCGGACCGCGGACCGCGGACGTGAGTTTGCGTTCGCGACCGAGGAGGGCGGGATCGAAGGCACGATCTGGCGCTACCGCCTCGAGTCCGTCGACGGCGGAACCCGGGTCACCGAGTCCTACACCGTCGAGAAGATCCCGATGTGGGCCCGCATCATGGACGTGCCGTTGAACCGCCACGGCGACCTGCTCAAGAACATGGCCCACACGCTCGCACAGCTGAAGGCCGCGGCCGAGACCTCGGTACCGACCATCTGAACCGCGCCACCTGATCCGCGCCGGCGTCGGCCGGCATCCGTGCATCACCGCCAACGCACCACCCCAACCCCCTTGGCGTCGCGCGCCCGCGCGCCGTTTTACCCGAAGGAGTTCCACCATGGTCACCGCATCCACCGTCATCCCCGGGATCGACGTCCTCACCGCCGACATCGAGATCCCCGGCCTCGGCCACCTGCCGATCAACTCCTACGTGCTGCACGGCGAGGCCCCGGTCCTCGTCGACACCGGCTCGATCGCCGCGGCCGACGAGTTCCTCACCGCGTTGCGGTCGGTGATCGACGTCGCCGACCTGCGCTACATCTGGCTCACCCACACCGACTTCGATCACATCGGTCTGCTCCACGAACTGCTCGCCGAGAATCCCGCACTGCGCGTGATCACCACGTTCTTCGGCGTCGGGATCATGGGCCTGTTCGACCCGCTGCCCATGGACCGCGTGAACTTCGTGAACCCGGGCGAGACGATCACGCTCGCGGACCGCACCCTCACCGCGGTGCGGCCGCCCGCGTTCGACAACCCCATCACGGTCGGCTTCCACGATGACCGCACCAACGCGCTGTTCACCGCCGACTGTTTCGGTGCGCTGCTGCCGGAGCTTCCCGACCGGGCTGACGACCTCTCCGACGCGGACCTTCGTCACGGTCAGGTGACCTGGGGCGCGATCGACTCCTCGTGGATGCACAAGGCCGACCCCGCGATCATCGCCGCCGACCTGGAGCGCACGCGCGCGGTGAACCCGTCGCTCGTGCTGAGCGGCCACCTCGCGCCGGCAAGCGGGCCGATGCTGGGTCGTATGTGCGACGCGATCGCCGCGATCCCGTCGGCTCCTCCATTCGCGGCGCCCGACCAGGCCGCCCTCGACGGCATGCTCGCGGCGATGGCCGGCGCGCCGGCGTAGGCGGGTCGGGCGTAGCGTCGGTTGCGTGGATGACGACGCAAGGCGTGACGAGTGCCGACGCGATGTGGCTGCTCGTGGGCTCGTGCCCGACGCCGCGGCGCACCTCACCCGCGACGCGCTCGGCGCGGTCGATTTCTCGCGACTGGCACCGCTGAAGGGGCTGATCAAGCAGTTCTTCTCGGACCGGTCGTGGACCACGAACGACGATCGGACGCTCGCGGACCTGATGGGACCGGGCGACGGTTGGTGGAGCTACGGGCTCGGCGACGCGTTCGACCTCGCGTTCGGATGGCGCGACGGCGACTTCCGGATCGAGCTGTCACGCGTCGCAGCCGGTGCCGAAACGCGGACAACCACTGCCGCTGCAGCGGAACCGATCGAGCACCTCGAGCACACAGAACTTCTCGGCGACACGTTCGCCAGCACAGTCGTGCCCGAGGCGACGCCGAACCCGCGCACGATCCGATTCGTCACCGGGCCGATCCACACCGGCCCGAGCCGGTGGTACGAGTCGGCGGCGAACGTCGACGATCCGCGCGCGGCCGCGCTGTTCGCCGAGTTCGACGCGGTCGACAACGTGCTCGTCGGCCCCGACTTCGTCGCCGTCGGCCTGCATCGCGCTCCCGATTGGGAAGTGCTGCTCGCTCCGGTCCTGCGGGTGGTGGCGTCGCAGTTCACGGGCGCGACCGACGACACGCCGCCGGTCGCATCTCCCCGGCCGACTGGTGACGGACGGGCACCGGAACCCGCGACACCACCGCGAGGCGGTGGCACCGAACTCGACCGCGCTTGGCGTGTGATCGGGCAGCTGCACGCGAACTTGCCGGACGACCTCGACCGGATCCTCGAGGCACGCTCGTCGGCGAACCCGGCCGACCGACAGGTCGCGGCCCGACTCGTCGTCGACGCCGATCCCGCCACCGCGCAGGATGCGTGGGACGGGCTCCTCGCCGACGCGAGCCGAACCGTCCGGCGCGCCACCGTCGACGCCATGGTCGACACCGAACGCGCCGCGCTCCGCCCGCTGCTCGAACGGGCGCTCGACGACACCGACCCGTGGATCCGATGGAAGGCCCTCCGTGGTCTCGTCGATCTCGGAGTGGAACCGAGTCGCGCGGCCATCGCTGCTCTCGCCACCGACGCCGATTTCCGGGTCCGGCTCGAAGCGACGAGCGCACTCCGCGCGCCCACGTCGTCTGACTGACCAACCGCCTGCCACACTGGGGCGGACCGAGCAGGGGAGGCGCGATGAACCGGGGCGGCTGGAGTTGGAAGCGTCAGTTCGGCGTGACGTCGGCCAAGCGGCGGGTGTCCCGGGCGACTGGCATTCCGTGGACGAAGTCGGGTCGGCAACGCAAGGTCGGCGCGACCTTCTGGAAGCTGTTCAAGTAACGGCTGATTCGCCGAGCGTGGGCCATCGCCGTCGCGATGCGCGCGTACGCACCCGCTGGCGACGTCGCCGGGCTGGTTCCTACTGAGCGAGCGTCTCGAGCGCGGCGATCCCCGGCTCCATCACGTCGGCCACGCGTGCAGCCGCGGCCTGCACCGCCGGGTCCGCGCGCTGGCTCGGTTGGATGCGCGCCGGGTTGAGCGCGCATCCGTTGGCCCACTCGGCAATGTCCGGCTCGGCGCCGAAGGTGCGCGTCGCGTGGGCACCCCGCACCTGCATCCGCGCCCAGCTCGCGAGGCTGTCGGGGAAGAGATTGGGCGGGCACAAGCGATTGCGCTCGCGGTCGTCGTCACGGGTGGCCTCCACGTATCCGGCCAGCGCCGCGCCGAAGCACGGGAACCCGGCGCGGATCGTCTGGAGCCGGATCGTGTCGGCGTCCCAGAGGGGAACCATCGTCGGGTAGGCCAGACCGGACGCGGCGCAGTGCACCACGATCGAGCCCGGCGCCAGGGGAACCGAGTCTGCGGCGAAGACGATCTCGGTGCGGTACACCGCTGGGTTGAGGCGGATACGCACCACGTGAACGATCGTACGGAGCCAAACCAGTACCCAGGCCCCGAGGGTCGGCGCCTTGGCCATCGTGGGCAGAACGTTCGGGTCGACGCGCAGCATGACCCCGGCCGATTCGAGGCGGCGGAAGAAGTCGTCGAGCGATTCGGCTTCGGCCGCGGCGGTCAAGGTGTCGGCGGCGAGACCGAGGGCCACGACCGGGTCGGGCTGCACCACCGCGCGATGCAACATCCAGGGGTCTCGGGGCCGGACCCAGGTGATCCGATCGGGCGCGACACCCTTGGTGATCAACCACACGATGCCGTCCGTCGCGGTCTTGCCGGCACCGACGATCACGTAGTGGCTCGCCGCCGCCTCGATGGTGGCGAGGGCGTTGATCGGGATGACGGGAACACCGTCGGCGACCGCGAACGGTGGGGGTGTGTTCGCCGGAATCGTCGGCGCGAGATAGGTGGCGTCGACCACGCGGCGGCGGACGTCGACCCTCACCGTCTCCCCCGACACCCGCGACGTCACGAGATGGTCGGTGCCCTCGGCGTGGTACTCGCAACCGCCGAGGAAGCTGACCCGACCGGAGCCGAGAAAACGCCGATGCAGGACGTCGTCGTAGTACGCCCGGATCTCCGACTGGCAGGCCCGCTCCCCGAGTCCCGCTTCGGGTCCGTGGTCCTGGAGGGCGCCGGTCCCGAGCACGGTCGAAGCGACGCCGTAGAACTGCGACGCCTGATGGAGTTGGACGAACGGGTACGCGTCGTTCCAGTGGCCGCTCGCCGCGTGCCGACGGTCGACGAGCGTGACGTGTACATCGGCGTGGTCGATCAGCGCGTCGGTGAACGCCATGCCCATCGCGCCGGCACCGACCACCAGATAATCGGTCTCGGACGTTCTCATCACCATGATGCGATCCTGATCATTCGTGGTCGCGTGCGCGAGCGATCGTAGGAGAACGCCATTGGCTTTCAGGCGTGGGTCGGAACCGACCCACGGCCCGGTTCCGGTCTCGGACGAACCGCGGAATTTCGGGGGTTCCCATTGCGGGCGCGCGGGCGTATGGTCGACGGAGCCGCACACGGCACACGAGTGGTCCACTTCGAGAGGAGAGACCGATGAGTGAGGACAGTCCACCCCGACACTGACGGTCCGGCCGGCGCCTGTGACCCGAACGCTCCGCGCAAACCACGGGCGGCATCGAACCGCTATCACGGACCGCGATCCGAGCCCGGCAACGCCGACCGGTACTTCCATATGCCAGACAATGCGACCCGCCCCGGCTTTGCGCCGGGGCGGTGTCGCGCCCAGGCCCGCCGGCCGCGGCTCGTGGCTCATCCCATGTACGAGCCGGCGATTCGATGGTGGCGGGGACGGCCGAACGCGGCGTTCGCGGCCTGGAGCCCGGAGAGGGTGGCGGCCTCGATGCAACCGGCGTTGAGGCCGCTGTCGGTCCAGTCGCCGGCGAGGAAGAGGTTGTCGTACCCGCTCTCGTCGGAGCGCAGCCGGAACCGATCGGTGCCCGGCGCGCACCGTACGTACCGATCGGACGGGTCGATGTTGGCCAGGTAGAGCTGAGTCTGGAGCGCGGCGAGTCCCGTCTCGCCCGCAGTCCCGCAGAGCAGATCCCACCGGAACCCCTCCGCGCGCGCGGTGCCCGGCAGCAGGTGCGGGAGATCACAACTCAGCACGCGCAGCGCGTCGTCCCGTACTCGTGATCGCTCACGCGCTTGGTACGCGGGGCCGTCCAGATCGGGGGGCCACGGCGCGTCGAGCGCGCCACAGAAGTACGCGATGCTCCGCGCCTGATCGGTGGCGGGCCACTGCTCCACCGCGATGAGTTGGTTCATTGATGCCCAGGTGTTGAACGGTTGTGCGTACGCGCTCACCGTCGCGCCCGGGAAGCGCCAACCGAGTGACAGTTCGTCCTCCCGGAGCCAGAGTTGGAGGGCCTGGGTCGCGGTGGTCGCGAGGTGCTCCACCATCGCCCGCCACTCGGGCCGATCGTCGATGAGTTCCCGACATACGAGCCCGGCCATCGCGACCGGTAGTGCGAACACGACGACGTCGAAGTCCTCGCCGCGCCGCAGGGTGCGGGTCTCCGCGTCGGGCCACTCGCACCAGTGCGATTCGAGCGGTGCGCCGGCGATGGCGTCATCGCCATCGAGTTGGTCGACGAGCGGTGCCGCCGGGAAGACAGGAAGATCGCCGACGCGCACGAGCGGTTCGTACTGATCGATCCCTGGCGCGAGGTGGGCCTGGCGCCCCATGGTGATCGCGTCGATGGTGTTCCCGTTCGGGCCCACGTGGAGTTGGTCGACCCGGTGAAAGAACTCGAAGCGCACTCCGCGTCGACGGAGTGCCTCGTACAGCGGCGCGAAGACGATGTCGCCCATCCCCGCGGCCATCTTCCAGAAGATCGCGCCCTTGTATTCGAAGAACATCTTCGAGGTCATGAACACCGCGACCCCGGCGCTCACTCCGTTGCGGGCGCGGTCCGCACCGCCGTCCGCGAAGACGAGGTCGTACAGGCCGCGGATGAACGCGAAGTCGGCGACCTCGGGCGCGGCGCCGTGGCGGATGATCCAGTCGAGGAAGTCCTCGTCGTCGATGGCGCGAAAGCCCCGCGGATCGGTGAGGAGACCGTCGGCCAGCACGCCGCGCACGCATGCGGTCATGACCGCGACCAGATGCCACGTACGGCGCAGGTCGGCGTCGTCGGCGGCCAACGCGGTGAGTGCGAGTCGCGTCGACCCCAAGACCCGATCCAGCGCGCCGACCGCGCCGTCGAAGTCGTCGCGTTCGGCGGCCCCGTGCAGGCGGGTCGCCGCTTCGAGGATCCCGGCCATCACCGCGATCGGCAGACCGCGGAGCACGTCGGCGAACGGAGGTGCGTCGTCGGCGCAAGCGCGGTCCGCGGCATCCGTCGCGAGCGATTCGAGGAAGTCGGCCACCAGTTGCAGCGCGCGCCGGGCGAGGTCGACCACGGTCATCTCGCGCCCGGTGGTATCCGGCTCGCCGGGGAGGAGGTCGTTGGGGCTGAACAAGCCGACCCAGTGGTGCCAACCGCGCTCGTCGCGATCCTCGAGCCCTACTTCTTGGGTGGGGATCATCGCATCGCGCCACGTACGGATCGGGGCCGCGGGATCCGAGGTCGGTCGGTCGAGTTCGGCGTAACACTCACGCAGGAGTCGAAATGCGTTCTCGTAGTAGCCCAGCCAGAGGTGCAAACCGTGCTCCTCGATGCGGCCGTGGACGCCGCGGCTGCTGGCGCCCTTGCCGCCCAACCGCCACCCGCGTTGGTACACGGTGATGCTCGAGAACTCGGTGTCCCAGCCCGGCTCGCTCAGCCGCCACGCCGCGGCCATCGCTCCCATCCCACCACCGAGGATCGCGACCTGAGGATGAGTTGGTGTCACGTGGTCGTGCTGAGCAGGGCGCGGGCGCGCGTCAGGTCGGCGTACGCCGCGGTGGGAGGGAACGACGCGACCGCGGCGGCGAGCACCGTGTCGGCACCGACTGCGCCCCGATCGTGGAGGTCGAGTGCGATCCGGAGTTCGAAGGGTCGGGCACCCTGCTTGCGGGCGACGGCGAGAGCGGTCCGCAACCCGGCGATGGTGGTGGCGTCGTCGTCCCCGAGCAACGCCAACTGGCGGTGCGTCTCGGCGTCGTAGAAATGCATGTCGGTGCGCGCCGCGAGCGCGAGCGCTTCTTCACACCGGTGGCGAGCGAGTGCCGGATCCTGTCCGACGCGTGCCGCGGCCGCACTCGTGGTGAGGTAGTACGGCAGCAGCACCAGGAGTTCGGAGAGCTTCCACAGTTCGACGAACGCGTCGACGGTCGCCGCGTGAGTCCGGGCCGTGTCCGGGGTGATGTCGGTCCGCGCGAGATCGGCGATCGCAGTGAGTGCGGCGTGGTGGGTCATGCCGATCATCGTCCAGCCGTCGAATCCGTGACGTCCGGCGAGTTCGACCACGAGGGCGCACGTGGTCAGCGCCTCGTCGACGTCGCCTTGCTCAGCCTGCATCCACGCGCGCATCCAGCTCGCGTACGCCTGACTCCACGGACCTTGCGGGAACGCCAGTTGGACGATGCGATCGTCGACGTGCCCGAACTCGCTCGCGGCGCCGCCGATGTCGCCGGCCATGAACCGGGCGAGCGCGAGGTGGGTGCGCATCGAGGTGGTGGGGTCGTTGGGGACGAACCAGAACGTGTCGACGTCGTTCGGGTCGTCGGCGACCACGCCGGCGACGGCGGCTTCGAGAAGGTCACAGGCGCCCGCGAAGTCGCCGCGGAACCACTGGAGCATCCCGTAACCGGCCGTATTGGTGGCCTGGTGGTGTTCGCGACTTCCGGTGAGGGTGGGCCGGAGCGTGTCGAGGACCTGTTCGGACCGGTCGAGTTCGGCGCGCGAGAGGTGGTAGGCCCACAGCGAGATGAGGGTGCTGAACATCTCGTCGCCCCGGGCATCGACGATCGCCAGCTCCATGCAACGGGCGAAGTCGGCGGCCGCGTCGACGCTGCCGACCGCCTCCGCGGTCATGGCGAGAAACCCGCGGCGCAGCCGGAGCGAAACCTCTCGTCGCATGCGCTCACGACTATCGGGGAGCGCCTGGATGTGTTCGATCGCCCGGCCGAGGTGGGCACGCGCCTCGGGAACGGCGCCGCGACTCCGCGCCAGTTCCGCGGCGCGCGCGAACGCGTCGGCAGCCTCACTGTGACGGCGCGCGTGGTGGTAGTGCATGGCCACGACGGACCAGTCGACGAGATCCTGGTCACCCGCCACCAAGAGGTCGGCGACGCGACCGTGCATCCGCTCGCGTTGCGACACCGGGAGGAGTTCGTACGCGACTTCGCGCAGGAGTTCGTGGCGAAAGCGGTAAAGACCGGCTTCGGACTCGACCAGCACGCGCCCGTCGAGGAGGGCCGTGAGTTCGGTGTCGAGTTCCGCGCCCGACAGATCGACCGCGCCGATGAGCAGCTCACGATCCACCACTCGACCGATGGTGGCGGCGGCGGCGGCGACGGGAACGCCGTGCGCAGTGGAGTAGAGGCGCGAGACGAGCGGTTCGTACAGCACGTCGGGCACCGCACCCGGGAGGCCTTCGCTCGGCCGGGATCCGGCGCGCAGCAGTTCCTCCACGTAGAGCGGGATCCCGTCGCTGCGTTCCACCACCGCGCGTCGCTCCTGCGCGTCGAGGGAACCGTCGGACAGCGCGTCGACGAGGTCACCGCTCTCCGCCTCCGTGAGCGGAGGCAGATCGAGCGCGGCGCCGACCGCGAGGGGGACGTCGACCCGTGACGTCAGCACCACGAGGATCTCGGGGTGCCGCGAGCCGAGCAGTTTGGTGAGTTGCTCGAGCGTCGAGCCGTCGAACCAGTGGACGTCCTCGACGAGCAGAAGTCCCGGACCGCCGTGAAAGCAGGAGAGGAGGTACCGCTCGATCGCGTGCAGGATCTCCTCGTTGAGCTTGCGTCCCTCGGCAGTGGCGGCCGTGTATCCCGATTCGGGTGGCAAGCCGAGCACGGGTGCGATGAGCGCGACCATTTCCGGCTCGAAGTCGCGCTCGATCTCGAGGTCGTGGCGGAGCAGCGCGAGCCGTTCGGTGGCGGACGCGGCGGGACCGATGCCGCACGCCTGCTCCACGAGGCGCCGCACCGGATAAAACCCGGCGTCGGTGTGGAACGACGACCCCGCGAGTTCGATCACCGGGAGGTGGTCGTGACGGACATCGGCCGCGAGCGTGGCCGCGAGCCGGGACTTGCCCACGCCGGAGTCGCCGCGGATGAGGATGCTCTGCACTCCGGTGGCTTCGCCCGCTCGCGTCGTCTGCCACGCGTCGCGCAGGATCGCGATCTCCGATGCCCGATTCACCATGGGCCCGTCCAACCGTCGGGTGACGGCGTTCGGCAACTCGCCCTGCACGGTGAAGATCGAGAGCGGGTCGGCGACGCCCTTCACGAAGTGCACGCCGCCAGGTTCGATGGCGAAGGAACCGGCGACGACGCTGCGGATCTCCTCGGAGATCACCACCCGGCCGGGCTCGGCGAGACCCTCCAAGCGAGAGGCCATGTTGGCTGCCAACCCGTAGACCTCGCCCGTCTCGGCGTCGAGGAAGATCAACCCGCGGTGCACGGCGACGCGCACCGCAAGCGTCGCGCCGACGGTGGCCTCCGTGCGGGCAGACAGCTCCTCCACGGTCCGGCACAGATCGAGCGCGGCCTTCACCGCGCGCGCCGCGTCTTCTTCGTGGGCGGTGGGAAAGCCGAACAACGCGAAGATGCCGTCGCCCTTGATGTTGTTGATGTGGCCTTCGTAGCGGTCTTCGATGATCTCACGGGCGCACTGGGTGAAGGCCCGCATGACCCACCGGTAGCGCTCGACGTCGAGCTGTTCGGAGAGTGCAGTGGAACCGACGAGGTCGCAGCTCATGATCGTGAGGCGGCGCACCTCACCGCTGGGGGTCTCGTCGGTGGCGAGCAGGTCGGAGGCCTCGCGGTTGGCGGCGTCCTCGGCGAGCACCCGACCGGCGAGGTCGTGCGCCGCGGCGAGGTCGCCGGCATTGACGGCTTGAACGGCACGGTCGAGGAGTTCGCGGATCGCGTCGCCCGGGTGTGCGGGTGCCAGCGGTCCTTCGGGGGTCACGAGATGATGACCCAGACCGAGACCGACTCCAGGTGGCGACCGGTAGCCTCTTCGAAGACGTCGACCGTTCCCGTGTACGTCAGACCGGCGTGCCCGGTGCCGTCGGCGATGAGTTCGAAATCGTCGGTGGCGTCGAGGACCGCAGGCTTGATCGTGACGGCCGAAACGGGCAGCGAGTCGCTGCCGAGCACGGCCCGCAGTTCACCGCGGAGTTTCAGGACGCGGCGGCCGCCACCAGTTGCCTTCACGGTCGCGGTGAACCCGTGCGGGGGGACGGCATCGGTGCCGGTCGCCTTCGCGAGTGCGCTGACGACCTCGGTCATGCCGCGTGCGAAGAGCGCGCTACCGGTGGCGACCCCGACCGCACCGTCGAGCACGTCGACCACCGCTGCGCTGTACGAGCCGCTTCCGTCGTCGAAGGTGTCGACCATCGCGGTCACGTAGCCGCCGGCCAGCGCCAGCGACTGCTTGCCGATCTCGACGTAGCTGTTCAGGACATCGGCGAGGTTGTCGCTCATCGGGATTCTTCCGCGGCCTCTGGATGTACCGGTCCCGGGGTGAACGGCGGCGGACGGAAGCGTTGGTCCGTGAGAACGCGGGTCATCGTGACCCCGAGGTCGGACGCGGCCGATGCGTCGCGCATCATCCGGGCCCACATCGACGCCATGTCGGACACGAGATCGTCGGCCTTGTAGCCGCCCTGCTGCGCCTTGGTGCTGGACCGTTGGTACGCGTCCGCGCACTCGTCGATGCAGCGCTTCACCGCTTCGACCGCCGTGCGGGCGACGTCGGTCGGATCCGGCGCGCCCGGGTTGTGTCGAGCGCGGGGCTTCTTCTTCTGGGTGATGACGGGTCGTTGCACGAGGTCGGGTCCGTTCGCATCGACGCCTGCACAACAGAACACCAGCGCCGCGGCGACGGGTCCGTATCCGAGTGCGCACGCCACCATGGCCAACGACGTGCCGGTGAACGGGTAGTTGAATCGAATGCGTTTGGTGGTGTGCACGCACACCCGGCCTCCGACCTCGCGGACCTCGAGCGAACCGGAGTCGACCTGAATCGGATCGCCGGGCTGGGGCGGGTCGGCGAGGTCGTAGGAGATGATCCGGACGTCGGGTGCTTCGAACTTCACGAACTCGAGATCGCAGTCAGCGGTCCAGGTGTGGGGTTTCCGGACGCAGTCGAGGCTCACCTGCTCGTGGTAGATCGGATTGCCGGCGGCCGATGTCCTCGTCTTCGTGAGCTCGCACCACAGCGGGTTGCACGCCGGCCAGCCCGCCGGGTCGAGCACCCGCACGGCCTGGTCGAAGGTCAGGGAGGGGCAGAAATCCGTGGTGAGGGTGGCGACCTCGACGTTGCTCCCGGGCAACTTCACCGTCACGAGGTTCCCGGCGCACGGGAACATCGGGTTGTGGAGGACGAACAGTGCACTCACGAGATGATCGACCAACGCGAGTTCGGTCATGGAGACCCACTGCGAAGCGGTGAAGAAGTGGGAGTCATTCCGCAACAGGCTGAGGAGATCGAGGTTGTTCACGCCGATGCCCGGTCCGAGTGCCGGGGCGAGGTTCACGACGTCGTCGAGCATCGAGGAATCCAAGACCCGCGCGGCCACCGCCACCGCCAGCATGCGGCGAGCCTGCATGTACGGAGACGGCGACAGACTCGCGAGCTCACCGATCGCGCCCTCGAGTGCCGCGGCGCCCGTCGGGAGCACGTCGTTCGCCGGGACACCGGTGAGGTCGGCCGTCCACTGCCGGAACTCACCGAACCAGCCGACCGCGCCGCCGTCCTGGTACGGCCCGTAGTACCGGCCCACGATCTCGGCCTTCGATGGGTCCTGCACCACCGCGTCGTCGATCGCCCCATGAAGCGTCATGAGGGCTTCGAGCTCGCTCATTCGCCACCGCCTGCTCGGCCACCTGATTTTGGCGCGTACTCTATCGCCCGCTGCTCTTCGCGGAGCCAGACGGAGCGGCGCCGCGGGAGGCATGTGATGAACCAGTCAGGGGGTGACGGCGGTCCGGGACTGCCGTGGTCGTCGCTGCTCGACCCCAAGGCGAACGCCCGCGCGTTCGGCGAGGTGCAGGCCATGGGATTGCGTGCCGCGGGCGATCTGGTCGAGCGATTCGTTCGGTCCGTCGACGGCGACCCGCCGGAATCCGAGCCCGCGACGCCGACGGACGGAACCGACTCGTCGGGGAGCGCCGCGAACGCGAACGGGGCGGCGGACATCGGTGGCCTGGTCGAGGTGTGGATGGACTTCCTGCGCCGCACCGCTGAAGCCTTCGGCCGGCCCGATGCGGCCGCGAACAGTCCAGGCCCGGCACAGTCCGGTCCGACGGGCTCGGTGGGCATCGACTTGCCGGGGGGAGCCACGAAGGCGCGCCTGCGAATCGTGGTGGACGGCGGCGGCGAGAGCATCGGTCCGCCGACCGAGGTGTGGCTCCACAACCGCGGTACCGCTGATGTCGGTGCATTGGCGCTGCGCAGTTTCGAGCTGCGGGCCGCGGACGGTTCGACGCTGGCAGGGGCGCTCACGTTCGATCCGCCCGAGATCGGCGAACTGCCCGCTCGCACGAGTCGGGGCATCGTCGTCGGGATCGACCCGACCGCGCCGCTCGTCGCCGGGATGTACCGCGGCGTCGTCCAGGCCGCCGGCGCGCCCGACCTGTGGCTGCCGGTCGAGGTGATCGTGGAGGACGCGTCGTGACGGCGGGGACCGCGCTGGAGCAGTGGTCGGCCGAACGGGTGGAGGATCATCTGCGCGAGGTCAGCCGAATCGTGCGGCGTTCCATGCTCGCCGTCATCCCCGATGGCGAACCCCACCGCTGGTTGTACCGCGTCACCCGCGCGTATCCGAGCCGGACCGGTAAGGCCATCCGTCCTGCGCTCTGTCTTGCGGCCAACGCCGCGTTCGGCGGTGCGGACGCGGGCGTGCTGCCGATCGCGGTCTCGATCGAGTTGCTCCACAATGCATTCCTCGTCCATGACGACATCGTCGACGGGAGTGAGCAGCGGCGCGGGCGGCCCACGCTGTCGGCCGAGTACGGAACCGGTCTCGCCCTCAACGCGGGCGACGCGCTCGCGGTCCTCTCCAACCAGGTCCTCCGCCGTCACACGCGCGGGATGCCGGCCGCGATCGCGGACCGGGTACTCGACGAGTTCGACACGATGACGCTGCGGACCCTCGAGGGCCAGGCCACCGAGTTGGGGTGGCAGCGCGACACCGTCACCGCGCTCACGCCCGAGGACTACCTCGACCTCATCATGCACAAGACGTGCTTGTACACGACCATCCATCCGCTGCGCGTGGGCGCGCTCGTCGGTTCGGGTGGTGCCGTCGATCTCCGGACCCTGGTCCGCTTCGGGTTCTTCCTCGGTGCCGCATTCCAGATCCAGGACGACCTGCTCAATCTGGAAGGCGACGAGGCCGACTACGGCAAGGAGATCACCGGTGATCTCTTCGAGGGCAAGCGGACGCTCGTCCTCATCCACCTGATGCAGCACGCGAACGGCGCGGATCGCGCGGTGGTCGACGAATACCTCCGGCTGGACCGGTCGGGCCGGACCCCGGCGCTTGTGGTGCAGATCCGCGAGTTGATGCACCGGTACGGAAGCGTCGAGTTCACGCGGGCCTATGCCGCCGGCATCGCGGGCGCCGCACGCGCTGCGTTCGACGAGGCGTTCGCCGGTGTTCCGGAAAGCGACGCGACAGGGTTTCTCCGCTCGCTGATCCCCTACATGCTCGACCGTCGTTCGTGAGCCCGATGGAGTTCGGTCTGCTCGCACCCCTCGATCCGCCCGAACGGCAACGGGTTCTCAAGGCCGCCCGACGAAGGAAGTTCCCGCGGGATGCGGTGGTGTTCTGGGCGGGCGATCCGGGCGACTCGATCCACCTGATCGCGTCGGGTCACGTCGCGGTGCAGATCAACACGATGCGCGGTGACGTCGCAACGCTGCGCGTCCTCGGACCCGGTGAGCACTTCGGGGAACTTGCGCTCGTCTCACCCGGTCCCCGGAGCGCGACGATGCGCGCGTTGAGCCCGCTCGAGACACTGGTGATCGGCTTCGACGATTTCGCCGTGTTGCGACAGGACGTGGCGATCGAGCAGGTCTTCGTCACCGCGCTCGCTACCGAGATCCGACGGCTCGCGGGTTCGTTGACCGACGCGCTGTACCTCACGTCGTCCGACCACCTGTGGAAGCGGCTCGCAGCCGTCGACGCCGTGCTCGGCGGCGACTCCGACGTGATCGACCTGCCGCTCACCCAGTCGATGCTGGCCACGCTCGCCGGGGTCACGCGCCAGACCGTCAACAAGTTCCTCGACGAAGCCGAGTCGCTCGGGATCGTTCGTCGCGACGCGCGCGGCCGCGTGACGATCGTGGACCGCGCCGCATTGCAGGACCGCGGCCGCAACCGCTGAGCGCAGTGTCGCCAACTTGACGCGGTCGAGGTCGGCGACGGGACATCAGCGCTGCTCCCGCTCCTTCACGATGGACCCCGACGGGCCCGCCGCGGGACACCTCCTGCGGGGACCCGCGACGGGAGGAGCTTCCGATGATCGGATTGCCCATCGATCAGCACATCGCGGCCCGGGAGACCGAGATCGAGGCGCGCGCGGCGCGTGACTTCCTCGCTCGGAACCTCGCGTGGGGGTACCAGCTCCAATGCCTGCGCGCGGCCGACGCGGGCGCGACCGCCCCGGCGCCCGCATCGTCGGTCGAGGCGGCCTGAGCCGACCGGCGGGAGCAGGGGTGTCGGCCATTTGACACTCACAGTGTCGGCGCGGCGACAGCGGAGCCGGCCGTATCGGCGCAGCATGAGCGTGCGGGTGCCGACGCTGAGGCCGCAAAGCGTCGAGGGGCAGGGGTACCCGCGGGACGGACGGGAGTCCGCACCAACGGCACAGGGCAGATCCGGAGCCCCCAGCCCGGATCGGTGCACCGGGTCGCCTGCGGGCGACCCGGTGTACCAGCTCGACTCATCTCGAGACCAGCGCCGCCTCGGCGACACGCCTGGCGCGACCAACCGAATCCAGGCCTACACTTCCGGTGCTGCCGGGAGCCGTGTGGGCCCTGGACGGTGGAGGAATCGAGATGACGGCACCTACGCCTGCGTCACGCCCGGGTTCACGTCCCATCACCGCGCCGGATATCGCCGCGGCCAAAGGGTCCGACACGCCATTGGTGATGGTCACCGCGTACGACGCGCCCAGCGCGCGCGTGGTCGACGGGGCAGGGGTCGACATGATCCTCGTGGGCGACACGCTCGCGATGGTGGTGCTCGGCTACGACGACACCCTCCAGGTGACGACCGACGACATGGCCCACCACGTGGGGGCCGTCGCCCGGACCAAGCCGCACGCCCTCATCGTCGGTGACCTGCCGTGGATGAGCTACCACGTGTCCCGCGAGGAGACCGTCCGCAACGCCGCGCAGCTGATCCGCGCCGGCGCCGGAGCGGTGAAGCTCGAAGGTGGCCGCAAGCGCCTCGACGCCATCACCGCGATCCTCGACAGTGAGATCCCGGTCATGGGCCACCTCGGCCTGACCCCGCAGTCGATCCACGCCATCGGCGGGTTCAAGGTGCAGGGCAAGCAGCTCGATGCCGCACGGCGGATCGTCGACGACGCGGTCGCCCTCGCCGAAGCCGGGTGTTTCGCCATCGTGCTCGAATGCGTGCCCGACGGTGTTGCCCGCATGGTGACGGACGCGATCTCGGTGCCCACCATCGGCATCGGCGCCGGCCGCCACTGTGACGGTCAGGTGCTCGTGTACCACGACCTGCTCGGGTTCGAGGATCGTCTCCGTCCCCGGTTCGTCCGCCGGTACGCCGAACTCGGTGCGGACGCCACCGCGGCGGTCAGCCGCTTCGCCGACGATGTCCGCCTCGGCCGCTTCCCGTCAAGCGACGAGACGTATCACATGACCGATCAGCTCGACGACGCCATGGACCAGGCGATGGACCAGTACTCCGTCGACGTCACCGGCGACGGCGCCGACGTTCCCCCGGCGGTCCCCGCACCCCACTCCGCCTGACCCGGACCCCGAGCGCTTGTCACCCCAAGGACGCCCAGCGTCCTGAGGCTGACAAACGCACCGCTGGTTGGTGAGCGCGATACCGGAGTCAGCCGGCCAAAGCGCGCACACCCGAAGCGGAGCTCGCGGAGCTGAGCAGCCCGGGAGCGAGCCCCACGTCAGGCATGACATTCAGGAGCGCGAGCGAAGGGGCAGAAGAGATGGTCACACCCTCACGGTAGGGTCGTCCTCGATAGGTCCGGGCGGGGCCGCTCTGGTAGCGTTCCCGCCTTCATGACGGAGGTTCACCCCTCCCGACATGCTCGCCCTGCCCCTTGGCGGACCGACCGGGACTTCCGGTCGCTTCCGAACCCGGGGGCCCACGCCCTTCACCGGGAGTGGTCCGAAGGAGGTATTGGCCCATGAGGCCGTACGAGGTCATGGTTATTTTCGATGCGGACCTGGAAGAGGAGACCATCCGGTCTGCCGTCGAAGGGTCGCTCAAGCTCATCGAGTCGAACGGTGCCGAACGTGGCGCCATCGACTGGTGGGGCAAGCGTCGTCTCGCGTACGAGGTGAAGCACCGTTGGGAAGGCTTCTACGTCGTCATGCAGGCGAAGGCCGAGCCCGCGGCGATGGACGAGCTGAACCGGTCGCTCTCCCTCTCGGACGACGTCATCCGCCACAAGATCCTGCGCATCCCCGAGCAGGTCTACGGCAAGCTCGGCGGCACTCCGGACCCGGTCGACGCTGCGGTACTCGCGGCGGGGGCCGACCCGGACGACGACTAGCAATCGAGCCGTCACGGCGGGCGGTCGTCGTCACTACTGATCACGGCACGCCGCGCGAGCGGCACAGGAGGCAACACCATGGCTGATAGCAGCATCACGATCGTCGGCGGTCTCGGACGGGACCCGGAAATCCGGTACACCGCGACCGGTCGCGCCAAGGCCACGCTCGGCGTGGCCGTGAGCCGGCGGTGGCAGAACCGTCAGACGAACGAGTGGGAAGAGCAGACGTCCTGGTTCAACGTGGTCGTCTGGGGCGACATGGCCGAGAACCTGAGCGACACGCTCTCGAAGGGCATGCGCGTCATCGTCACCGGTCGCCTCGAGCAACGCTCGTGGGAGACCGAACAGGGTGAGAAGCGCAGCGTGGTCGAGATCGTGGCCGACGAGGTCGGACCGAGTCTGCGCTGGGCCACCGCCGACGTGAAGCGCTCCGAGCGTCGCAGTGGCGGCGGTCAAGGTGGTGGCGGCGACTTCGGCGGCGGCGGTGGTCGTCCGGCGGGTGGCAACCAGGGCGGCAACCAGGGTGGCGGACCCAGTGGTGGATCGAACGGTGGATCGAACAATGCGCCGGGTGCCCCTGCGGGTGGCGGCGATGACGGGTACGACGAAGAGCCCTTCTAGGGCGAGAGGAACGACGAACGATGGCACGAGATCGCGAACAAACACGGAGGAAAGGCCCGGCGAACGATCGTCGTCGGGTCCAGAAGAAGAAGGTGTCGATCCTCACCCAGGACAAGATCGATTGGGTCGACTACAAGGACGTCAACCTCCTGCGTCGGTTCATGTCCGAGCGCGCCAAGATCCGCGCTCGGCGCGTCACGGGGAACAACGCCCAGCAGCAGCGTGAGATCGCCAAGGCGATCCGGATCGCACGCGAGATGGCGTTGCTTCCGTACAGCGTCCGTCAGGTCACCCAGCGCAGCCGCAGTGGTCGTCGGGACCGGGACCGTCTGGACCCGACCGCCCCGATGCCGACGCCGGATGCACCGCCTCCCGTGGCGGGCGAGGGCGAAGGCGAGCTGCCCGAGGGTGTCACGCTCGACGCCGGCTCCGAGAACGAGATGGCCGACGTCACGAGTGGCGGCGACGACTCGGGTGCGGGCGAGTCGACGGGCGCGACCGAAGCGGGTGAAGCATGAAAATCGTGCTGCGCTCCGACGTCGACACGTTGGGCAAGAAGGGTGACCTCCTCGATGTGGCTCCCGGCTACGCGAGGAACTACCTCGTCCCCCGCGGTCTCGCGATCTTCGCGACCAAGGGGGTCGAGAAGCAGGCGGCCTCGATGCGTCGGAGCCGTGAGGTCAAGGACACGCGCGAGCGTGAGAGTGCCCAGGCACTCGCGGCCCGGCTCGCGTCGGTGCCGGTCCAGGTGCCGGCTCGCGCCGGCGAGGGCGGCAAGCTGTTCGGTTCGGTGACCAACGCCGACGTCGCCGCCGCGATCCAGGCCACGACCGGCGTCGAGATCGACCGCCGCAAGATCAACCTGGCCGAACCACTGAAGGTCGTTGGTCCGGCCGAGGTCGAGGTCACGTTGCACGGTTCGGTGCGCGTCGCGGTGATGATCGAGGTCGTCGCCGAGTAGCACTGCCCGACCGGGAAATTTCGAAGCGCGGCCCGTCCTCCGGGATGGGCCGTTCTTCGCGTCATGGGTCAAATCGGGTCCGCGCCCATCACCGGGACTGTCGCACCCTCGGACCACAATGGTCTTCATCCACAGCCCTGTGGATGAAATGAGGCCACTGTCCCCAGGTAATTCACACAACTAACGGGGTTGTCCACTTCCAACCCACAGGCAGTTGATGTGACGATGTCCCCCGGGTCGTCCGGGGTGGAGAGGGTGTTCGTGTGGTGCAGATGAGCGAGGTCGCGGTCCGTCCGGCGATGCCGAGCGGCCGGATCCCTCCGCCCCACCTCGAAGCCGAGGAGTCCCTCCTCGGCGCCATGCTCATCTCCAGGGACGCGATCACCGCGGCCGTCGAGGCCCGGGTCGACGCCAGCGACTTCTACAAGCCGGCCCACGGTCATGTGTTCGACGCGGTCTGGTCGCTCTACGAACAGGGCGAGCCGGTCGATCCGGTCACCGTCGCCGAGGAGCTGCGGCGGGCCAACCTGCTCGAGGCCCTCGGAGGGAAGGGACTCCTCCTCTCGCTCCAGGCTGCGACCCCTGCGTCCGCCAACGCCGGTCACTACGCGCGCATCGTGGGCGACCTGGCCCTGCTCCGCCGCCTCATCACCGTGTCGGGGGAGATCGCGGAGAGCGCCTACGGCCAACCCGACGACGTCACCGACACCGTGGACCGCGCCGAGGCCATGGTCTTCGAGGTCGCGGAGAAGCGCATCTCCGATTCGCTCGTGCGGCTCTTCGACTCGGTCACCGAGACGGTCGATCAACTCGAGCAGATGTACGGCAACGACGGATCGATCACCGGCGTCCCCACCGGGTACGTCGATCTCGATCAGCAGCTGCTCGGCCTGCAACCGTCGAACCTGGTCATCCTCGCGGCGCGTCCCGGCGCCGGGAAGACCGCGTTCATGCTCGGCGCCGCGGCCAACGTCGCGATGGAGAGCCGCCGTCCGGTCCTGTTCTTCTCGATGGAGATGGGCTCGGTCGAACTCACTAAGCGCATGCTCTCCGCCGAAGCTCGCGTCGACGCCCGCAAGCTCCAGACCGGCCAGCTGACCGACGGCGACTGGAGCCGGCTCAACCCGGCGATCAGCCACCTCGGTGAAGCGCCGCTGTTCCTCGACGACAATCCGCACTGCACCGTGATGGAGATGCGGGCCAAGGCGCGCCGGATCAAGGCCCGGTACGGCGACCTGGGTCTGATCGTCGTCGACTATCTCCAGCTGATGAGCTCACCCCGGCGGGCCGAGAACCGCCAGGTCGAGGTCTCCGAACTGTCCCGCGGCCTCAAGATCCTCGCCCGCGAACTCGAATGCCCGGTGCTCGTCGGCAGCCAGCTCAACCGGCAACTCGAATACCGCCAGGACAAGCGCCCGATGCTCGCCGACCTGCGTGAATCGGGATCGATCGAGCAGGACGCCGACGTCGTGATGTTCATCTACCGCGACGACGTCTACAACCCGGAGTCCGAACAACGCGGCGTGGCCGAGATCATCGTGGCCAAGCACCGGAACGGCGCCACCGGAACCGCGCGCCTGGCCTTCCTCGACCACATCGTGAAGTTCGCCAACATGGCCCCCGGCGGCAGCTGACCGAATCCGGGTACCCGAGGGGTAGCATCGAACGCTCCGCAGCCGCTCGTGCTCGTAGCTCCATCGCGACGCACGCCTGTGCGAGCACCCTCCGCTTCCCATGAAAGCACTTGATGTCTGACATCCGGCGCCCGCCGACGACCCTCGCCGCGCTTGAGTCGGGCAACGTGAACGACGAGGCCGCGCGCCGCCGCACCTTCGCGATCATCAGCCACCCCGACGCCGGCAAGACCACGCTGACCGAGAAGGTCCTCCTGTATGCGGGCGCGGTCGCCGAGGCCGGCGCGGTCAAAGCGCGCGCCGGTCGACGTCGCGCGACGTCGG
>JBBQXR010000004.1:0-25218 GCA_038209455.1 Acidimicrobiia bacterium | reverse complement strand
AGCAACAGCGCGATCTGGCGGTAGGCCTCGGCCTGCTTGGACAGATCGTCGTACACCGCCAGCGCGTGCTCGCCGTTTTCCATCCAGTGCTGGCCCATGGCGCAACCGGCGTAGGGCGCCAGGTACTTGAACACCGCTTCGTCACCCGCCGGTGCGTTCACCACGACGGTGTATTCCATGGCGCCGTGTTCGGTCAGCGTGCCGACGGTCTGGGCGACCGACGAGGACTTCTGGCCGATCGCGACGTAGATGCACTTCACGCCGAGGCCGCGCTGGTTCAGGATCGTGTCGATGGCGACGGTGGTCTTGCCGGTCTTGCGGTCGCCGATGATCAGCTCACGCTGGCCCCGGCCGACCGGCGTCATGGCGTCGATCGCCTTGATGCCGGACTGCAGCGGCTCGTGCACGGGCTTGCGCCCCACGATGCCGGGAGCCTGGACCTCCATGCGGCGCTGGGCTTCGGAAGGGATCGGACCCTTGCCGTCGATGGGCAGACCGAGTCCGTTCACCACGCGACCGATGAGCGCGTCGCCGACGGGAACCGAGAGGATGCGACCGGTGGCCTTGACCGCCTGGCCTTCCTCCACCCCTTCGGCCTTGCCGAGCACCACGGCGCCGATGGTGTCCTCGTCGAGGTTCAGCGCCAGACCGAGCAGCCCGCCTTCGAACTCGAGGAGTTCGTTCACCGCCGCGTCGGGGAGACCGGCGACGCGGGCGACCCCGTCGCCCACCTCCAGAACTCGTCCGAGCTGCTCTTGCTCGAGTGACGGCGAGAAGGACTCGACGTGCGTCCGCAGCGCCGACGCGATCTCGTCCGCGTTAATGGTCAGCTCCGCCATCAGACTGTCCTTCTCGTGGTCGTAGCGGATGGCTGCGCTTCCGTGTTCATCGTGAGTTCAGCCATGGATCAGATCGTTCCCTTGAGTTGCTCGAGCCGGTGGCGGATCGAGCCGTCGATCACGGTGTCACCGATGCGCGCGACGAGTCCCCCGAGGACCGTCGAGTCGACGATGACCTTGACTTCGACTTGCTTGCGGGTCGCGGCAGAGAGCGCCTCGGCGAGCCGCTGGCGTTGCGCATCGTCCAGCGGGATCGCGGACCGCACCTCGGCCACCTCGTGCTGGCGTTCCGCTGCCGCCTTCTCGAGGAACCGGTCGACGATCTCGGAGATCTCACTGGCTCGGCCGGCACCGACGATCGCCGAAATGAGCGCAGTGCTCGCCGGCAGCGCCTTGCCGCCCATGAGTTCCTCGACGACCGCAATCCGACGATTCGCCGGCAGTGACGGGTCGGTCAAGGCCATACGCAAGGGATCGCTGCCCTCGATGGTACGAGCGAACCGGAACAGGTCGTCCTCGATCGCGCCGAGCTGACCCTCGCCCCGCGCGACGGCGAGGCAGGCCTCTGCGTATGCGTCGGTGCGCGCACCGCTCATGGTCGCTCCGCCCTTCGGACGACTGCACGACTCGTGGCCCCGACGGGCTCCGCTCCGCTACTCACTTCCGGGTGCCCCCGACCTCGTTGATGTAGTTCTCGATCAACTGGATCTGCGTGTCGCGGTCCAGGCTGTGCCGGACGATGCGCTCCGCCAACTCGATCGAGATGTCCGAGACCTTGGACTGGATGTCGGCCATGGCCCGATCGGACGCGCCCTTGATGTCGTCCGACGCACGCGCCCGGATCTCCGCCGCGTCCGCCTCGGCCCGCGCGATGAGGTCCTTGCGAACCTGATCGGCAGACTGGCGGGCTTCCTCGATGATCCGACCGGCCTCGTTGCGGGCGTCCGCGAGCTGGGCCTGGTAACCCTTGAGCTCGTTGTCGGCCTGCGTGCGCACCGATTCGGCGTGCTCGAGGTCGCCCCGGATCTTGTCTTCGCGATCCTGGAGGGCCTTCTTGATCGCCGGCCATGCCTTCCACGCGAGGAGGCTGAAGACGATCACGAACGCAATCGCGGCCCAGAAGATTTCTTTGCCTTCGGGGACGATCGGGTTCTTGGCCTTCACCTCCGCGGCAGCCGAGACGGCCAGCGCAAGCGCTGATGCAAGCACGATGACCGCCTAGCTCTTCGCGAGGAAGAAGAGAACGAATCCGAACAGGGCGAGCGCCTCGGTGAAGGCGATACCCAGGAACATGGTGGTCCGGACCTGTCCGGCCATCTCGGGCTGGCGCGCCATCGCGGTGATGGCGTTGCCGACCACGATGCCGATACCGATGCCGGGGCCGATGGCGGCGGCGCCGTAGGCGATACCGGCACCGATCGACTGGAGACCAGCCTTGAGTTCGCCGGCCTGCTGGGCGGCGACGAGAACGTCGTGCATGACGGGTTTTCTCCTAGTGCTCGGGGTGTAGGGAATCTGCGATGTACACAGCGGTGAGAAGGGTGAAGATGTACGCCTGGAGGAAGCCGACCAGGACTTCGAACCCGGTCACCGCCACGTTCAGCGCGATCGGGCCGATCGCGATGACCGGCGCGTTGGAGATGGTGTACGCCGACAGCAGCGCCAGCGCGGTGAGCAGGATGTGGCCCGCCATCATGTTGGCGAGAAGTCGAACCGCCAGCGAGAACGGCCGCACCACGAGGACCTGGACCAGTTCGATCGGGGTCACGAGGATGTAGAGGGCGATCGGCACGCCCTTGGGGAAGAGGTGACCGGTGAGGTACTTGATCCCGTTGTGCCGGAACCCGAGGTACCAGTACATGACGTAGACCATCAGCGACAGGAACAGCGGGACCGCGAACCGCGACGTCGGCGGGAACTGGATCCCCGGGATGACCTCCCAGAAGTTCAAGAACAGGATGAAGAGGAACAGCGACCCGAGGAACGGGGTGAATCGGGTGGCGTCGTTGCCGATGACGTCACGCGTGATCCCCCGGTCGACGAAGTCGTAGGTCATCTCCACGACGTTCTGGAGTCCGCTCGGGACGAGCTTCATCTTGCGGGATCCACCGATGAACAACACGAGGATCAACGCTGACGAGATCATGATCAGCAGCGATGTCTTGTTGATCGCGTACGGCGTATTTTTGAATGCGATGTCTTTCCACCGGAAGAGCTCGTCGATCGGTGGGAAGGTGAAGGCCGCGAACACTCTGGGTGCTACTCCTTGTCCTTCGAGGGCTCACCGACACCGGGCTTGAGGCCCGGAGCGGCGAGGGTCAGGCTGACGTAACGGGTTTCCCAGGCAAGGAGCGCGATGTGCGCGATCGCCAGGGTGAGTACGAGCACCGGGATGTCGATGAAGGACACCGGTTTCAGGGCGAGGACGATACCCGTGAGCAGGGCGAGACGGAGAACGAAGCCGCCGAGAATCGCGCCGTAGATCGCGCCGACGCCGCGGGTGGCGGCCCAACTGAGGATCTGGGCCGACAGGAGGAAGTTCGCCGCGCACAATCCGAGCCCGATCGCCGCGCTCAGCGCGCCGTCTCGGCCTCGGAGCACCGCAGCCAGGAGGACGACCGCCGGCGCGATCATCAGCGCGTGGCGCGCGATGTGGCGCGCGATCAGCCCTTCGTGGTTGGTCGCGGCGGGAGCCAGGTTCAGTGTGTGCGTCTGGTCCACGGCTTCCCTTCGTCCTGACGGGCCGTCTCGGCCTGATACCGGTAGAGGAACGTCGCGCATGTTCCGAGCAAACCGAACACCGCGAAGATGACGAGGAACAGGTGACCGGTGTCCGCACTCCGGTCGATCAGCCAACCGATGAGCCCGAACACGACCGGACCGGCCGCGAACTCGAAGGCCTGGCTGAGGGCATCGTCCGAGACACGGCCACCCTTCGCAGCGCGGTTGAGACGCGCTCTCGAGTTCGCCAATCCCGCTCGGTCTCGCACGACACCCCAGTTCCGCCCGCATTGCCCGCGTCGTTGCGAGCACTGCGCTTGTGAAGTACTTCTCAAACTATGCGCCGATCGGACCGGCTCGCAAGCTGAGCGCTCCCTGAAACCCGCGGATGTTTCGGCCCCTGGACCCCGCCGAAATCTCAGGCGCCGGTGCGGCGCCGGTGCTCCTCCAGGTCGATGACCGGCGCGGTCTCCGGGGCGGCCGCGGCCACGACCGCCTCCTCGGCTGCGATCGCCTGCGCCTCCTTCTTCCCCGGGAAAAAGAAGGCGTACAGGAGGAGCGCCAGCCCGATCACGCCCACCGGCACCAGCGCATTTCCGTGGTGGTAGTAGGCGGGGATCAACGCCAGGCCCGAGAGCAACGCGGTCCACAGCCAGAGGATCACCACGGTGCGCCGTGGTCCGTGGCCGAGCCGCATGAGGCGGTGGTGGAGATGGTCCTTGTCGGCCATCGAGAAGGACTGCCCGCGCATGACCCGGCGCACGAAGCTGAAGGCGGTGTCGACGATCGGGACACCCAGGATGAGCAGCGGGATCATCAGCGGGGCAAAGAAGAAGTAGGTGGTCCCCGTGTACTGATAATCGGCGTGGCCGCCCACGGTGATCGTCGTCGTGGCGAGAAGCAGCCCGAGGAAGAGCGCGCCGGCATCGCCCATGAAGATCCGGGCCGGGTTGAAGTTCCACGGGAGGAATCCGACGCACACCCCCACCGCGATGACGGCGATCAGCGGTGCCACGTTGTCGCCCTCGAGGAAACCGTTGTCGAACAGGCGGCTGCTGTAGAGGAACAGCGCGGTGCCCGCAATGACCACGATTCCGGCGGCGAGGCCGTCGAGGCCGTCGATGAGGTTGATCGCATTGGCGAACACGACGACGGTGATGACGGTGACGAGCGGGGCGAGGTCGGGCGACAACACGATCACGTCGGTACCCGCGAACGGGACCCGAAAGAAGAGCATCGAGACGCCGAAGAGTGACAGCAGGCTCCCGGCGAGGACCATGCCCGCGATCTTCGCCGGGGGCGACACGTCGCGGAGGTCGTCGAGGGCACCGATCGCGAACATGACTCCGGCGGCCAAGATCACACCGGCCGGCTCCGATGAGCCCTCGAACATCTCGCGGAACTGCGGAATCTGCGAGGCCACGGCCATCGCCACGAGGAACGCGACGAACATGGCCGCGCCGCCGAGCAGCGGCATCGCAGTGGTGTGCACGTCCCGTGCGCTCGGGACCTTGACCGCGCCGACGCGGATGGCCAACCTGCGGACGAGCGGCGTCAGGAGGAACGCGAGTCCCGCCGCCACGGCAAAGACGACCGCGTACCCGCCCACCTCTATTCCGCTCTTGCGCCTGCGGCGCGGGCCGCCGTATCGCCGGGCGTGACCGCCGGGCGGCGCTTCGGGGCCCCGCTCCGCCCGGATCTGACCACGTCGCAGCGTTGGGGGGCGTCGCTTCGGTCTTCCGCTCTTGCGCCTGCGGCGCGGGCCGCCGTCGGGGTCACGTGCCGGCCAGCTCCGGGTACGGCGTGAACTTGCTGCAGAGACGGTTCGCCTGGTCCAGCACGTCGACCCGGACGGCGTCGTCGTCAGGGGCCCGCAGCACCAGGGCGATCAGCCGGGCGATCTCGGCCATCTCGGGCTCGCCCATACCGGCAGTGGTCACCGACGCGGTACCGAGACGGAGTCCGCTCGTGACGAAAGGCTTCTCGGGGTCGTTCGGGATCGCGTTCTTGTTGCACGTGATCCCCGCCCGGTCGAGTGCCTCCTGGGCGACCTTGCCGGTGACCCCGAACGGTCGCAGGTCGACGAGCATCAGGTGGTTGTCTGTCCCGCCCGAGACGATGCGGAATCCCTCGGCGGTGAGACCGGCGGCGAGCGCGGCAGCGTTGCGCACGATCTGCGCGGCATAATCGGCGAACTCCGGGAGCATGGCCAACTTGAACGCAACGGCCTTGGCCGCGATCACGTGCATGAGCGGTCCACCCTGGAGACCCGGGAACACCGCCTTGTCGATCGCGGTGGCGTACTCGGCGCGACTCAGGATGCAGCCGGCACGCGGGCCACGCAACGTCTTGTGCGTGGTGAAGGTGACGACGTCGGCGTGCGGCACGGGCGACGGATGCGCCCCGCCCGCGATCAACCCGGCGATGTGGGCGGCGTCGACGATCAGGAGGGCGCCGATCTCGTCGGCAATCGAACGAAACGCCGCGAAGTCGATAGTCCGGGGGTACGCCGTCGCGCCCGCGATGATCGCCTTCGGTCGTTCGGCGATCGCGAGCTTGCGGATCTCGTCGTAGTCGAGGGTCTCGCTGGCTTCGTCGACGCCGTAGCCGACGAAGTTGTACATCTTCCCGCTGAAGTTGACCGGCGACCCGTGGGTGAGATGGCCACCCTGGTCGAGGCGCATCCCCATGACGGTGTCGCCGGCATCGAGCAGCCCGAGGAACACGGCCATGTTGGCGTTGGCCCCGGAGTGCGGCTGCACGTTGGCGTGCTCGGCCCCGAACAACTCGCACGCTCGGGAACGGGCGAGGTCCTCGGCCTCGTCGACCACGAGATTGCCGCCGTAGTACCGCTTCCCGGGGTAGCCCTCGGAGTACTTGTTCGTGAGGACCGTTCCCTGCGCGGCCATGACCGCCGGAGACGTGAAGTTCTCCGACGCGATCAGCTGGATCGTGGTGTTCTGACGCTCGATCTCACGGCTGACGATGGCTGCGATCTCGGGATCGGCGCTGGCGAGGGCATCGGGACGCGAACTCAACGGAGCAGACCTCTCAGGAGTGTCGACGGGCCTGCGAACCTTACCGCTGGAGGCCCGGCGGACCCGGGCTGCCCCGTCTCGGGATCAGTCGGCTTCGGTCGGCTCCGGGCCCGACGCACCCCGGCGCGCCGCGGTCGCCCCCGGCGCTGAACGTCGGAGCACGGTGGTGCCGAGGTGATACAGCTCCTCGAAATAGCGCTTGGCCTGCGCCGCGATCACCCCGAGGCTGATGAGCTGGAGGGCCAGCACCAGCGTGATGCCGGTGACGAGGAAGGTGTGTGGCGCGCGCTCGTAGGCGTTCTGGATCGCGCCGGTGAGCCCGGAGTTCCCGACCTTCGACGGCTCGCCATAGACCTGGGCAACGTGCCAGACCACCCACCCGAACGAGTAGCCCGCGACCGCGAGCAGCAGCAGCCCGGGCAGCAGGAAGAAGAGAAAGGGCCGGAACAGGAACGACGAGAAGAGCGAGGAGATCGTGGCCCCGCTCAGACGACCGTCCACCGCGCGTCGGGTGCCCTGCGTGCTCGCGAACGACCAGTCGAGATGCGCGGGGATCTCGACGATCCGCGCGTGCAGGAGGCGGGCCTTGTAGATGATCTCCGTGTTGATGTCGGTGTCGACGGCGCGCAGATCGAGGCTGCGCAGGAACGGGCCGTCGTAGACGCGCACCATGCCGGTGAGGGTGCGCAGTCCCCCACCGTCGGCCAGGCCGAGCAGCCGGTTCGCACCCCGCGACATCACGCGCCGACCAACCGGGACGTTCGTGGTCTGGCCGCCCTTCGCGTACGGCGACGCGACCACGATGCGGGCGGCGGTGTCCTCGATCGTGTTGAGCATCCGGGTGATGTGGTCGGGTGAGTAGCTGAGGTCACAGTCCACGACCGCGATGTAGTCGCTCGTGGTCTGACTGAACGCGTACCGCAGCGCCTGACCAAGCCGGAAGTTCACCCGGTGCCGCAGGATCCGCACCTCGGGATGTGTCGACGCGAACTCCCCCGCCAGGGCCCCGGTGGTGTCGGTGCTGCCGTCGTCGACCACGACGATTTCCCACCGGAACCGCGAGTCGAGGGTGTGGAGGTGTTCGTCGAGTCGCTCGAGTGTCTCGACGATCACGTCGGCCTCATTGAACGCCGGCACGACGACCGACACGCTGGGGAGGGCGTCCCGCGTCATGCGGCGAACTTCGGTGCGCGCGTGGGCAGGTCCTGAGCGGCAACCCGGGTCACGTGCTCGCCCACCGTCACCACGTCGAACTCCTGGGTGAGCCGGTCGAGGTAGCTCTCGACGCAGGCCACCTTCTTCGTCACGGGCAGTGCCATACCGGGAAAGAATCGCAGCTCGGGGACTTCGTCGCCCGACAGCAGGTCGAGCGGGTGCATCAGGATCGACGGTTCGACCCCGGCGGTCCGACAGGCACGCAGCGCCAGCGCGAAATAGGCGCGGGCGGCCGCCTCGGAATACGTGGCGAGCATCAACAGGTAACTGACGTGGATCGGGAGCCGCAGGCCCGGCATCGTCGTCACCGGCAGTTCGACGAGGTGATCGGATCCGACCCGCCATCGGTACGGGCGGATCGGCCGCACGCCGTCGCTCCAGGTGCCATACAGCTGGGACCGCTCGGCGCGTTGCTCGGCGTCGAGATCGGCGGTGCGGAAGTAGACCGCACGCGCGACCGGTCCGATCACCATCGGCAACGTCGACGCGTCGAACCGGTACCCGCGGCGCACGAGCACCCGCAACGTCGCCTCCGAGAGGCTGTACCCGGGGCCGCGGAATCCGTCGGTGCGAACACCGGTGGCACGCTCGATGGCGGCCTCGGCCCGACCGAGCTCGTCGTCGAGTTCGGTCTCCGAATACCGGTGCAGCCACGGCTGGTGGCGATACGAGTGGTTGCCGATCTCGTGACCCGCGTCGGCGAGCGCCCTAAATCCGATCGCGTCCTCGTCGTGGTCGCAATCCCGGCCGATGACGAAGAACGTGATCGCCAGGTCGCGCGCCCCGAGCAGCTCGAGCGCGCGCGGCACCATCGCGCCGAGATACGACCGGGCCGACTCCCAGTTCCGGTCACCGCGGATCGCGAGGTAGGACCAGAGGTTGTCGGCGTCGAGCGACAAACTCGCGGTCGGCTTCACGTCGCTTCCCCTCTTGGCCCTTCGGGCCGGGCCGGTCGGGCCCCGCTCCGCCGCATGTTCGATCCTGGCGTCGGGTGTTCGCCGTCGCTCACATCGCTCACGCGGGCAATCTACCGAGGCGCCCGGGCGACCGGTGCGAGCTGCGGGCGGATGACTTCGACCGCACGGTCGGCCAGGCCGACCGTTTCGTTCACGTTCAGCGTGCCGTTGACGATCTGGCTCGAGTTCACCATCCACACTCCCGGGACCGAGGTTGCGAAGTCCGGGGTGGACTCGGAGAACCGCAGGACGGGCAGGGGGAAGACCTCACGTGCCCGGCTGACCTGGAACGCCACCATCGGGCACTCGGCCGTGGCCGCAATCGGGTGGACCCGGCGCAGTCCCGCCAGGAAGCGGTCGCGGACCACTTCGTCGTCCTCGTCGAACCACGGCGAGTCCGAGGCCACGTACCGGGGCAGATAGACGAGGTGGTAGCCGTGCACCCACGCCGGCGGGATCAGTGTCGTCATCTCGACCAGCCCGGTGAAGGGCAGGTCATCGAGCAGATACGTGAGGTAGTACGGCGAGAGGGGTCGCTCGAGCACGAGCGACGCGCACACCACACCCTGGTAACGGATCCGGGTGAACGCCTCCTGCTGCGCCGGCTCGAGACCGTCGACGATCCCGGCCGCGACCCGGGGCGACGCGGTGATCACGACGTCGTCGAAGTGGTGATCGGTGGCGTCGGCGCGCACGACCACCTCGTCGCCGCGCCGGACGACCGCCTCGACGGGATGACCGACGGTGATGGTCGCACCCGCGCCGGTGAGCCGGTCGGAGAGGGCACCAACCACCGCTGCATAGCCACCGGGAACGGATCCGAACTGCTCGTCGCCGATACCGGCCCGGCGGGCGGCGGTGAGTCGTTGGATGGTCGCCCAGATGAACGCGGCGTTGGCGTCGGGCCATCCGTCGCCGAGCTTCGCCGCGAGCAGCGGGACCCAGAACCGTTCGAAAGTCCGCCGGCCCGACCAGCGCGTGAGCCACTGCTCCGCGGTCATCGTCTCGAGCGCCTGCCAGTTTCGCGTGGTCGCGCCCCGCGCCAGCGTGGCGACGAGTCGCGCCTTCGCCACCGGCGACAAACCGCGGAGCCGCACGAAATCGAGAGGACCCGAGACCGGTGCCAGTCGGCCGTCCGCGAAGATGCCGGTACGGGTCGGCGCCCAGTGGATCGCGTCGTCGAGATCCAGTTCCCCGAGCAACGAGCGCAGCGCGCCATCGGAACCCAGGGTGACGTGATAGTGCCGATCCCAGACGAGCGGTCCACGCGGCGTGTCGATGGTCCACGGCGCAGCGAGTCCACCGAGCGTGGCGCCGGCCTCGAACACGGTGACGGTCGCGCCCGACTGTGCGAACCGCAACGCCACCGTGGCGCCGAGCATCCCGCCGCCGACCACTGCGATCCGCCGGGCGTCGGGACGGGTCGGCGTGGTCATGCCGGCGGATCCAACTCCTCGACGACCCCGTCGCGCACCGCGTAACGAAGCCCCGAGGAGGGACACACGAGCAGTTCCCGGTCGGGCGGCCGCGCCCCCGAGAATCGCAGGATCGGCTCGCCGGCACGCGACACGATCGCCACCGGTCGCGCCGGTTGGCCCACCACGAGATGGAACGGCGCAACCGAGCGGGTCACGACCGCTCCCATGCCCACCATTGCGAATCGCCCGATGGTGAGATCACACCCGACCACGCTGCCGGCGCCGATGGTCGCGCCGTCCGCAATGGTGGTCGCCAAGGTGCTCGCGTCGGGCGCCGACGATCGCAGCTCGGTCAAGTCGGGTGTGGTGGCGCGCGGGTAGCGGTCGTTGGTGAAGACGACCCCCGCACCGATGAAGACGCCGTTCCCCACGGTCACACCCGTGCACAGCGAGACCCCCGCGTTGATCTTCACCCGGTCACCGATGGCCACCCCGTACGCGATGTACGTGCGCTCCCCGACGATGCAGCTGGTCCCGATCGAGGTGTCGGGACCACGGACGTGGACGTGTGACCACACCACGGTGTCGGGACCGATCGTCACGCCCGGTTCGACTTCCGCCGTCGGGTGGATCCGAGTCGGGTCGGTCACGCGACGTGACCCGGTGCGTCGGTGCGCGCCACCGCCTGCAACGGGTCGACGGCCACCCAGTCGCCGGCCGCGAGTGACCGGTACGCCGCGTCGATCACCTGGACCGAGGCGATCGCGTCGGCGGTCGAGATGGCGAGGGGAACCTCGTGACGCAACGCACCGCAGAAGTTGGTCACCTGGCGACGCATGCACGTGATCTTGTCGTACCCGTCGCCGAAGGCCACCCATACCGCGTCGTCGTTGGTCCGGTACTCCGAGCTGCGCCACCCGACCCGCACCGAACCCTGGCTCCCGTACAGCTGGAGGTAGGTGTCGGTCGCGTGGTCGTAGCTCCACGACAGGTCGACCGTCGCGGTGGCGCCGGATGCGGAGCGCAGGAGCAGCTGGACCGAGTCCTCGACCTGGAGTCCCTGGGTCCGCGGCCGTTCGATCACGAGCACCTCGTGGATCGGGCCGAGGAGGTACCGCGCGATATCGACCGAGTGGGTGCCGTTGTCGATGAGCACACCGCCGCCGCTCACGGCCGGGTCCGAGTTCCACCGGCTCGTCATGTCGACACGTGACGCGAACGAGTTCTCGAGTTGGATGACGTCACCGATGATCCCCGACGCGACCAGCGCGTGGGTCCGCACCACGTCGCCGACGAACCGGAACTTGGTGGCCATGGTGAAGAGGACTCCGGCGCGCGTCGCCGCGACCACCATCTCCTGCGCCGCGCCGACCGCGATCGCGAGCGGCTTCTCGCACAGCACCGCCACCCCGGCCGCGAACGCGAGGTGGGCGACCGCGGGATGGGACTCGGGCGGTGTGCAGACGATGAGTGCGTCGAGCTCCACGGCCTCGAGGAGCGCTTCGACCGACGTGGCCACCGTCGCGCCGAGCGGCGCTGCGTAGGCCGCTGCCGCAACCGGGTCGATGTCCGCCACGCCGACGATCTCCGCACCGGTCATATCGGAGATGACCTCTGCGTAACTCGCCGCGATTCCACCGGCGCCGGCGATGCCGAAACGGATTGGCGCAATCCCCGCCTGACTCACGCCTGCCGCAGTTCGTCGACCACGGCGGCGATGGCCGCGGCCACCGCGTCGGCGTGTTCGGGTTCGTAGCGCTCGTTCCACGGCACGACGAGCACCTGATCGAGGTACGAGTACGTTCCCGCAAATCGCTCGGGCGAGTAGTCGACCGCCTCGGGGCGGGCCAACGTGAACGGCCACCGGCTCGAGCCGAACGTCCGCTGCTCCCGGAACACCCGGCACGCGAACGCAGGCTTCTGGATGTAACGCGGCGCACTCGCGACACCACGGGTCGCGAGCGCAGTCGCGACGGCTCGCGGCCCACCCGGGACGACGGCGTGATCGACGAGCAGCGGGACCTTCCACCATGTGGCGACGTCCCCGGCGCCGACCGCCGGGAAGGAGACGCCCGGGACCCCGGCGATCGCCGACGCGAATCGCGCCACCGTCGACCGGCGGCGCTCGACTCCGGTCATGAGCTTGTCGAGCTGCGCGTTCGCGACCGCCGACTGCAACTCGGTCGTCCGGTAGTTGAGCGCGAGGAACTCGTGGTCGGCGTCGGCTTCGCCGTACGGCCACGCCTTGTTCACGAACACCCGTGCCCGGCGGGCGAAGGCGTCGTCGTCGGACGTCACCAGGCCACCTTCACCCGTGGTGATGTGCTTGCCCTGCTGCGTCGAGAAGCAGGCGCCGATGCCGAACGTCCCCACGAGCCGACCGGCGCGCTGGGCCAGGAACGCCTGCGCGCAGTCCTCGACGAGCGCCGTCGCGCCGGGAAGCGACGCGGCGATCGTGTCGACGGCCGCCGGCACTCCGAACAGGTGCGTCACGACGACGGCCCGGGTCCGCTCCGAGTGGACGGCCGCCACGGTCTCGGGCGTGATCATGCCGGTGGCGGGATCGACATCGGCGAAGACCGGGATCGCACCCTGGTAGAGGATCGGCGCCAGCGCGCCCATGTCGGTGATCGACGTGGTCACGACTTCGTCACCGGGTTCGAGGTCGAGCGCGGCGATCGCGGTGTGGACCGCGGCCGTCCCGGAGCTGCATGCCAGCGCGTGATGCCGCCCGGTGAGTTCGGCGACTCTCGTTTCGAGTTCGCGCGTCTGCACGCCTTTCGTGGCGGTCAACACGCCCGCTGCGATCACCGATCGGAGCCGCTCGATCTCCTCGGCGCCGAGCGAACGACCGGTCGCGTCCTGATCCGACGGGAGCCGCAGGACCTCGAGTTCGGGGGCCGGGCCACCGGTGGTCTCGGACCGTGCCATCATCGAGCCGCGCGGCGAGCACGTCGCGACCGGCGCGGGGCGCAGGAACCAACAGTCTCGAACTCTCGGACGGTCACCGTTTCACCCACTCCTCGGAACTCGATGCGCGCGGGCGCGGTTGCCATCATCTTCGGCACGCGCCCGGAAGCGGTGAAGCTTGCCCCACTTCTGTGGGAAATGAGCCGTCAGGCCTACGTCATCCATACCGGACAACATGGCCTCCCATCCCTGACCCAAATTATGCGGGACGTCGGAATTGGCCGGCCCGATGTCACGGCGACGCTCCCGACCGGTCCCGTCGGTCGACAGATCGGCCTGACCGTCGCCGCCCTGACCGACGCGTTGGCGGCGGCAGCGCCCGACGTCGTGGTGGTGCAGGGGGACACGAACTCGACCTTGGCCGGTGCGCTCGCTGCGAGCAGCCTCGGGATACCGCTGGTCCACGTCGAGGCGGGGCTGCGTGCGTTCGACCGCCGATTGCCCGAAGAGCGCAACCGGATCGTCGTCGATCATCTTGCTGATCTGCTGTGCGCCCCGACACCCGCCGCTGTGGAACACCTGCGGGCGGAGGGCCTCACGGAGCATGTCGTGATGACCGGCAACACCGTCGTCGACGCGACGCTGCGTTGCCTCCCGGATGCGACCGAACGGTCGGCGATCCGAGCGACGTTCGGTTTGGAACCCCGCGCGTACGTTCTCGCGACCTTCCACCGCCAGGAGAACGTCGACGACCTCGACCAACTCGCGACGATCATCGACGAACTGGCGCAGCTCCCGGTTCCGGTCTTGTTTCCGATCCACCCACGTACCGCCGATCGCGCCGCGCATCACGGCATCACCGTCGGCCGCGGCGCGGTCACCGTCGTACCTCCGCTCGGCTACCGCGAGTTCCTCGCGGTCGCGGCCGACTGCGCGCTCCTCATCTCCGACTCGGGAGGCGTGCAGGAGGAGGCCAGCGTCCTGGGTCGTCCGGTCGTCGTCGTCCGCCGATCGACCGAGCGACCGGAGGTCGAGGGCACGGTGGCGACCGTCGTGGCACCCGGCCCCCTGATCGGGACGACCGCCCGGGTGCTCCTCTCCGATCTCCCGGCGGTCCACGCCCGACTCGAATCCACGCCGTCGCCATTCGGGGACGGCACCGCCGCGGTCCGCATCGCCGACGCGATTCGCGAGCTCCTCGTCTGACCCGATCCGCCCTGCACGACCGCCGCAGCGCCTCGGTACGATGCCGGCATGGTCGAGTCCCCCGCTGCGCCGACCGAACCCCCGACCCCGGCCGAACCGACACCTTCGACGCCTCCCCGTTCGACGCCGGGCCCGGTCACCGCTCGACCGCTCGTCACCGAGCCGGCGCGGTGTTGCATCTGCGGGACGCGCGACTCCGAGCCGGTCGGTTCGGGCCCGGACTTCGAGTACCGCACGTCACCCGACAGCTTCCTCGCGGTCCGGTGCGTCCACTGCGACGTCGTGTACCTCGACCGTCGACCGGTGGCCGACGAGTTGGACCGGATCTACCCCGACCACTACCACGCGTTCGCGTTCACCGAGGACCGCTTCGGGTTCGTGTACTCCGTCCGCCGGCGCCTCGAGGCCCGGCGGTTGCTCGCCACCTTCTCCGACCTCGCGCCGACGGCGCGCATCGTCGACGTCGGCTGCGGTGACGGCTTCCATCTCGATCTGCTCGCGCAGTACGGACTACCCGGATGGCAGCTCGAAGGCATCGATCTGGACGACCGCGCGATCGCGGCCGCCCGTCGCCACGGGCTCACCGTCCACAAGGGCCGGGTCGAGGCGCTCGAGCTCCCGGAGGCTTCGTACTCGGCGGCACTGCTGATCCAGACGATCGAGCACGTCGACGACCCGGCCACGGTCCTCCGGGCGATCCACCGGATCCTCGAGCCGGGCGGTCGGGTGCTGCTCGTCACCGACAACACCGCGTCGCTCGACTTCGCACTCGCCAAGCGCCGCCACTGGGGTGGCTACCACTTCCCCCGCCACTGGTATCTGTTCAACCCGGCTTCCATCGAGCGACTCGCTCGCCTGACCGGGTTCGAGGTCGCGTCGATCGGCACGATGATGAGTCCGGTGAACTGGGTGTACTCGGCCCGCAACGCGCTCGACGACTGGGGTGCATCCGCAGAGATCGTCGATCATTTCTCGCTCGAGTCGCCGGTCGCACTCGCGGCCGGCACCGCATTCGACACGCTGCACCAACTCGCGGGCCGGGGTGCGCTCGTCCGCGCCGTCCTGCGCCGGCCGGTATGAGCGTGATCGAGTCACCCGACGATCCGGTCGTCGTCCTCGGCGCAGGATTCGCCGGTCTCGTCGCTGCGGTCGAGTTACGACGACTCGGACGCGAGGTGATCGTGCTCGAGGCGTCCGACCACGTCGGTGGACTCGCCACGAGCCGCACGATCGACGGAGTGTCCTTCGACACCGGTGCTCACTTCGTCACCAACCGGCTCGCGACTGCGGTCGGGGTCATGGACCGGTGCGACCCGGCCGTGGAGTACGGCGAGTCCGTATGGCGCGCCCGGCACAGCGCGTCGTACCCGTTGGGCCTCATGAAATCGCCCCGGTACGCGGCCTCCGCACTCGGTCGCCGACTCCGGCCCGGCCCCACACCGGTCACCGCCGCCGACCGGTTCCGCCAGGAGTACGGCACGGCTCTGGCCGACGAAGTCGCGCTCCCCCTGCTCGAGGCGTGGTCCGGGCTCCCCGCGGACCAACTCGCGCCGAGCGTGCTCGACAAGATCCCGGGTTCCATCGTCGAGACGCTGGCCCTCACCGCGGTCCGCCAGTTCAGCCACCGACCCGTCGCGATCGGCTACTGCGGCGAGGCCCCGCAGAGCGTCAACGTCTGGCACGTGTACCCGCGTGACGGCCTCAATGTGTTCTCCGACCACCTCGCCGCCGAACTCGGCGATCGGGTCCGGCTCTCGTCCCCGGTCGAGGCCATTCGGTACGAGGGCAATCGGATCACCGGCGTGCGGAGCGCCGGGCAGGAGTACTCCGCCGCGGCGGTGGTCTCCACCCTGCCCGCGCCGATCCTCCCGCGGCTGCTGGGCCACCCGGCGATCGCCCCCCTGGCGGACCTGGGGTTCCGGGCCATGATCTTCGTGCAGCTCCGCCTCCGTGGTCGGCACCTGCTCCCGGCAGCGGTCACCTGGACCCCGGAGCGCGCGCTCCCCTTCTTCCGCGTCACCGAGGCGCCGGTCACCATGCCGTGGCTGGCGCCGCCGGGCGAGACCGTGCTCACCGTCGACATCGGTGCCCGCGTCGGGGACGCGATGTGGACCGCTGACGACGCGACGTTGACCCGGCGGTGCCTGGACGGTCTGACCGGCATCGTTCCCGACGTGAAGGCGCGCTTCCTCGACACGTACACCACCCGTACCTCACTCGCCTACCCGGTGTTCGCGCTCGCGACGGAGTCCGCGCGTCGATCCATCAACGAGCACGGGATCGACGGACTCGTGAGCGTCGGCCGCAATGCAGAGTTCGGCCACTTGTTGATGGAAGACGTGTACTGGCGGACGTTGCGCGCGGTACGGGCTCTCGACCATCACCTCGACGAGCGGTCGGGCTCGCCCGGACCCGATCCCGGATCCCGTGAGGATCAGTTGCTCGCGGGGTAGCGGTACAAGCCCTGGTGTTCGAAGAAGTACGGGTCCGGCTCCAGCTCCCGGATGCGACCGGGGCGGTGCACCGTGAGCACGTCGGCGATCTTGGCGCACTGCGCATCAGCAGGAGTGCCGTTGTCGGTGAACACCAGCCAGATCGTGTGATCCTTCGCGAGCGCGAGGACACGATCGGCGAACCGCACCGGCCGCGTGTCGTTGACCTTGCGGGCGTAGTCGACCCAGTCGATCCGCGCCGGCGAGTCCAAGTTGGGGAAGCCGACGGACTGCACCTCGCTCGGGAGTCGGCCGACCACATCGGTACCGATCGCGTCCGGGCAGAAGAGCACGACGTCTCCGGCGACCGCGTGGTCGCGGATGATGGGCGCCAGTTGGTACGCCTGCGTGCGGTTGCGCTGCGCGTTGCTGATGCCACCCCAGGCACCGAGGATCAGCGCGACACACAACAGACCGACGCGCACGCGGGCGTCGGAGAAGGCGGCGACCCCGAACGCGGCGACCACGACGAACAACGGGTAGGCCACCGACGCGTAACGGCCCTCGAACGTGGTCCCGGAGAGACGGGCGACCACGAGTCCGACGCCGAGGGTCGCGAAGGCGACGAACGCTTCGAGGCGGACACCGGGTCGCGTGGCGAGGTCGAACTCCACGTGGCGCGCATCGACCGCAGCGGCAAACAGTCCGAACAGGACCAGCGCCACGAGGATCCAACCCGCGAGGTGGGCATTGCCGCCGAACGACTTGAACGCGGTCGCCCAGCTCCCGAAGGGACTCACCGGTGCACCCCACGGCGTCCCGGTGTGCGCGAGCTGGAACCGGAACGACGTCAGCCACGGGATGAACGTGAGGCCGCCGGCCGCGAGCGCGCCGAGGACGAACCACGCAGCCCGGCGCCGTTCCGAGGTTCCGCGCCAGGCCACGGCGAGGACCACGACACCGACGACACCGAGGAGCGGGAAGGCCCAGTAGTGGGTGTACAGGAGGAGACCGGTCACCGTGGCGACGAGGACGAGTCGGACGGGCGCCGGACGCTCGAACGCCCGCACCACGGCGAGATACCCGAGCGTCACCAGCAGCATCGCCAGCGCGTACATCCGCGCCTCGGTGGAATAGCGGATCGCGAACGGTGAGAGTGCCAGGAGCAGGACCGCAGACCACGCGACGATCAGCGAGTGGTCACGGGATCCGCGGGCCCACCGGCGTTGGTCGAGGCGCCGACCGACGAAGTAGATGGGCACGAGCGTGATGGCCCCGGCGAACCCCGAGAACGCTCGGACGGCGGTGTTCCCCGCGCCGAACACCCGCATCCAGACGTGCAACCCGGCGTAGTAGAGCGGGGGCGCGCCGTCGTGACGGAGGGCTGCGCCGAGCCGGTTGAGCGGCAGTTTCGCGATGTTGACCGACAGCACCTCGTCGGCCCACAGATCGGACTGGCACACGAACCGGAGCACCAGACCGAGCGCCAGGACCCCGACGACGACGAGGATCAGCAGGACCGAATCCGGGCGGTGCGGTTTGAAAATTTGCCCGCGATCGGACTCGGGTTCAGCCGCGACCCGTCGAGGGAAAACTCCCACGCCCATCGGTCAAGGGTAGTTCCTTGGTTCCGGGTCGACGGCCACGCTCCGTGACAGCGGATGCGGAGATCGCGTCCCGATAGGCCGTGTCGATGGCGTCGATATGCCCGGGCCAGTCGAGCGGCTGAGATTCGGCAACGGGAGCGAACGAGTCCGGGTCCGCGACGAACCGCTCCAGCGACCGGGCCAGGGCGCTCGGAGCGCCGGGTGGGACGAGGAGCGCGGCGTCGACCGGCGCCACGAGCTCCGGGATCCCCCCGGCGGTGGATCCGATCACGGCGACGCCGCGACTGCGCGCCTCGTTCACGACGAGCGGCGCCGGATCCTCCCACTGCGACGGCACGATCAGACAGTCGATCGCTTGGAACAGGTCGTCTTTCTCGGGCCCCGACACCCAGCCCCGATAGTCGATGCCGGGGACGCCCTCCACGACGGCGGCGTCGGGGCCCTTCCCCGCGATCACGAGACGCGCGTCGCCGATGTCGGCGCGAGTGAAGGCCTCCACGAGCGTTCGGATCCCCTTGTCGATGCCCAGGCGGCCGAGGAACCCGAACGTGATCGGCCGCCCCACCGTTCGCGGCGCGCGGGGCATCGGCGCGCCAACCGGGTTGTAGATCACGCGCGTTCGGTCGCGCATCCACGCCAGCTCGGCGAGGTGGCGGGCGGCAATGGCCTCGGAGACCGCGACCACGACCTCGGGCGGGCGCCGCGCGATCTGTCGATTGCGCACCTCGCTGATCGCACGGCACGAGCGGCAACGTTCGGTACACGCGGTGCCGTCGCGCTGGACCATGGCGTTGCGCTGACACAGCAACCAGTAGTCGTGCAGGGTGTGCACGTGACCGACACCGCGCCGGGACGTCTCGGTGAGCGCGGCGACCCCCATGCCCTGCACCACGTGACTGTGCACGACGTCGGGTCGGAAGTCGCTGATCACCCGGTCGAAGACGCGACGGGTATCGGGTCGGGCGAGATCACCGGCGTGGAACAAGGCGCGTCGCACCGGATCCTGGGCGGCGTAGTCCTGGAGCGGATACGGCCATGACGGCACCCTCGCGACCACGTCGTCGCCGGGAACGCCGAGGGTGACGACGCCGACCTCGTCCCCGCGCGCACGGAGTCGCTCCGCCAGCGCACTCGCGTACTGCTCCGCGCCACCGAGCACTTCGGGGGGCCAGAGGCTCGAGACCATCAGGACGCGCATCAGAAGCCCGTAGGCTACTGGTCCCCGAATCGACCGGAGTTCACCGATCCACGACCGCGACCCCCTTCGCGTCGGCATGCTGGCCGACACCATCGAGCACCCGGGCGGCATCGGTCGTTACGTCCGTGAGGTGTTCGCGGCGCTCGCGGCGCGTCCGGATGTCGACCTCACCGCAGTGGCGCCCGCGTCGGCGGATTCGACGATGCGCGACCTCGCCGGCCATCACGCCGTGCGCCTGGTCCCGCCCCCGCGAGCGGACCAGATCTCGCTCGCATTCTGGGACCGGTACCGCGCCGGGGCTGCGTTCACGCGCGCCGGCTGCGAGGTGATCATCGGCTGCAAACACCTCGTTCCCCGCACCCACCGTCCGACGCTGCTGGTGGTGCACGACGTGCTCACCCTCACCCGCGCGAGCGAGAACGCGCTCGCGAAGCGCGTGCTCCTGCCGGCGCAGTACCGCCGGTCGCTGACGGACGCGTCCGCTCTCGTCGCAGTCAGCCAGGCCACTCACGATCGCCTCGGCGCGATCGACGCGGCATGGGGCGCGAAGTGCTCGGTGATCCCGAACGGGATGAGCGAACACCTCGTCGAGGTCCCGCCCCGGGCGCCCGACGGCCTGGGCGACCGCCGCTTCGCCCTCGTGGTCGGCGATCTCTCGCCGCGCAAGAACCTGACCCTGCTCACCGACCTGTGGCGCGCCGGTGCGCCGGCCGGGCTGACGCTGGTGGTGGTCGGACCCGACTCGGGAACCGACGCGCCGGTCCGCGACGACCTGCTCGCACTGGAGCGCACGGGCGATGCGGTCTGGATTCGTGGCGCGCAGGACGACGTCCTCCGGTGGTGTTACGAGCACGCCACGGTCGTGCTCTTCCCGACGGTCGAGGAAGGCTTCGGGCTCCCGCTCCTCGAGGCGATGACTTTCCACGCGCCGGTGGTCGCGAGCACCGAAGCCGCACTCCTCGAGGTCGCCGCGGGCGCAGCCGGCGTGACGCACCTGCCACCCGACGCCGCCGACCGGTGGGCCGCCGCCATCGCCGACCTTGCCGCGCGCCCACCGAGCGCGCCCGCAGCGCCCCGAATCCCAGCGGGTGCGATCTCATGGACCGAACACACCGACCGCCTGGTGGTGCGCGCCCGGTCGTTGGCCCGCGGGATCCCCTCGCCCCGCACCGGGTGACGCGGCAACCACCGGCATCAGCTCCGGGCGCCCCGGTCGGGGCCGGTCCCACCGGTAGGGTTTTCGGCTGATGACCGCCGTGATGGAGGAGTTGCGCCGCAACCCGATCCGCGCGCCCTGGACCTACGGAGTCGGGGTCGCGATCATCGCCGTCGCCCTGCTCACCGGGCAGGGGCTGATCCTGCTCGGCCTGGTCATTCTGATCCCGACGGCCATCGCGATCGCGCAGCGGCCCCAGCGGGGCGTGGTGATCTTCTCGGCCCTGCTCCCCTTCGACGGGATCCTCCACGACCTCGGCCCGGCCTGGGTGATCCCGTGGAAGCAGATCTTCATCCTGGCGCTGCTCATCGCCACGTTCTTCTGCCCCGCGAGCGCCCGGGCGCAGACGCGTCGCCGCGCCCCCAACTGGCTCCTCGCCTTCCTGGTACTCGTCGGACTCGGACTGTTCTCGTCACTCAGCCAGGACCGCAACACCGCGCTCGTCGGACTCCGACTCTCCTACTTCAGCGGGCTGCTCGGCCTGACGATCTGGCGCTGCCCGTTCGACCGGCGCGATCGGGACCAGATCGTCAGTGTCTTCCTCGCGCTCTCGATCATCACGTCACTCGTCGGCCTGTGGCAGCAGACGGTGAGCCACGAGTACCTCCACTCGCTCGGCTACGCGTACAACGCCACGATCCGCTTCACCACCGGGTTCACCCTCCGGTCGTTCTCGACCTTCAACCTCCCGTTCCCGTTCGCGTTCTACCTGATGCTGGCGATCCTGATCGGGCTGCCGATGGCGCTGGCCCAACCGAAGCGCCTGCGCAGCAAGATCTTCTTCATCACGCTGCCGATCATCCTGCTCGCGCTGTTCTTCACGTTCGTGCGCGGCGCGATGCTCGGACTCGCACTCGGCCTGCTCTACCTCGCGTTCCACCGTTACAAGTTCCTCGTCTACGGCATTCCCTTGGTGCTGCTCGCCGCGCTGTTCATCCCCAGCGGCGCTGCACTCAGTTCGGCGGTGTTCAGCTCGTCGAGCCTCGGCGACCGCACCCTCTCCTGGACCGACCGCATCGACCGCTTCGCCGAGAACCCCCTCGGGACCGGCATCGGAACCACGGGCGCCGCGGCCGAGAAGGCCGCCAAACTCAACTTCAAGGATCCGAACGCGACCTATGTCCCCGACAGTTCGTGGCTCAAGGTCCTCTTCGAGTTGGGCGTCTTCGGTCTGTGGATCTTCGTCATCTGGCTGGTGCAGATCTTCCTCTTCACCCGCGCCGCCGAACGAAGATGCGAGGGCATCGATCGCGACTTCGTGACCGGTGCCACCGCGCAGCTGATCGCGATCATGGCCGCGGGCCTCGTCTCGACGTATTTCGAGCTGACGCCGATGGACCAATTGTTCTGGTTGATGCTCGGCGCGATCGCCACGATCGCGCCGATCCCCGCTCTCGGGGCTCCGAACGTGGGCGAAGCGGCCCGGGCCCGGAGCGCCGGTTAGCACTCTCGTCTCCCACCGGGTGTCACCGTTCGACCCTGGTGGCACCCCTATCATCGGCGGCTCATGGATCTTGCCTCTCATTTCCGCGTCATCGCGCAAAACTGGCTGCGGATCCTCATCATCTCCGCAGTGCTCGGCGCGGTCGTCTTCCTCGCATCGAGCCTCCAGTCCGACGAATACCAGGCCAAAGCCACCCTGAAGGCGAAGCCCGGCACCGTCCTGCCCGGCCAGTCCGAGGCCGAAGCCGCCACCTTCGCGGCCCAGACCTACGCGAAGTACGTCGGCACCCGGCCCGTACTGGTCACGGCGCTCCGGAACAGCAAGCTCAACATCTCCCTCTCGGACTTCAAGAGTCGTGTCTCGGCCAGCGCCGACGGTGACCTCGGGTTCATCGACGTCACCGCCACCGGTCCCAACCCCAAGGAAGCCGAACTGATCGCGCGGTTCGTGGCCGCGGGCCTGATCGACGCCGTGGGACTCGTGGGCGACGCCACGATCCAGGACGTCGTTCGCCCGATCCGGGCCGACGAGAGCCGGGTCACCCAAGAACGCAACGCGCTCCCCGTCGGTTCGTCGGACCGGGCGAACAAGGACGCACAGCTCGCACAGTTGGCCCTCCGGGAGAGTGACGCCCTGGCCACGTCGGTCGACCGGCTCTCGACGTTCATCCCCGCGCTCGCCGATCCGAGTCCCGTCTCTCCGAAGCCGCTCCGGGACGGCATCCTCGGCTTCCTCATCGCCCTCGTCGCGGTCAGCGAACTCACGGTGCTGGCGCACTTCACCGGCGACCGCTTCTCCGGGACCGAGGACAGTGCCGACGTCGCCGCCATCACCGGCCTTCCCGTCCTCGCCAAGATTCCGCGCGGCGACGGGATCGAGGTCATCGAGGCCTTCCGCGTCCTGCGCACCAACCTGATGGTGCTGGAGGGCGCGGGCAAGCCGCGCACCGTCGCGATCGTGAGCGCGAACCAAGCCGCGGGCAAGACGTTCACGGCAACCCACCTCGCCGAATCAGCGGCGGCGCTCGAAGAGAAGATCGTCCTCGTCGATGCCGACCTGCGGAACCCGAGCGTCCACGAACGGCTCGGCATCCCCCGCGCTCCCGGCCTGTCCTCGGTCCTCCAAGGGGGCGACCTCACGGCTGCGCTCACCAAGGTGCCCGACAGCGCCTACCTCCGGGTGCTCCCCAGCGGTGCGGCGGTCCAGGACGCATCGGGCATGCTCGGCGCCCGGTCGTTCCGACACGTACTCGACGCGTTGCGGGCCGTGCGGCTCGTCGTCGTCGACACCCCGCCCGCCAACCTCTTCGCCGACGCGCTGGCCGTCGCCTCCCAGTGTGACGCGACGATCTTCGTCCTCGACGTGAAGACGAGCCGCCAACGCGCCGTGCGCCAGTCGCTCGAGTCGCTCGAACGCGCGGGCGCGAACCTCATCGGTGTCGTCGTCAACCGCGCGTCCGTGCAGAAGACCGCTTCGTACTACGAGGGCTAGACCCGACCGGTCACACCACCTCGAACAGGAAGTGCGTCCCTCCCCCACCGGCCGCGATCGGCTGGAGGTGGAGTTCGGTCTCGGCGATCGCCTCGTGTAACGCCCGCAGCTCGTGGTCCCGGTCGGACAACTCGTCGAAGTACAGGAGTGAGCCCGGCGTCATGTGGGGCGCAACCCAGTCGAGCACCGTTCGGGCGCTCGAGTAGAGGTCGGAGTCCACGTTGACGATCAGCTGATCGTGGGCCGGGATCGCGAACGACGGCAACGTCTCGTCGAACCATCCGGCGACGAACGACACTCGGGCGTCCTCGACGACGGGTGGCGCGGCCCCGGTGGCGAAACTGGCCGGCCGTGAACCCCGGCCGCCACGCCTCGGGCAGCCCCTCGAAACTGTCGAAGCCGACAAAACGAGCGCCGGCAGTGCTCAGGTTGCCGCTCCACCATCGCATCGTCTCGCCTTCGAAGACGCCGAACTCCAAGTACAGCGGAGCGGCGCCTTTCACCCGCTTGAGTGCTTCGGTGAACACGGAGAAGCGGTCCGGTCCGAGTACGAGCTCACCCCGTCCCAGCGCCTCCTTGGCCAGGTCCCCGATCTCGAGGTACCCGAGCACGGATCGCAGACGCGCGAGGTTCGCCTCGCCGAGCCGTTGGCCCAGCCGTAAACACTGTTCTTTGACTCTGACCTTCACCGACGAGGACATGTCCACCTCCGGACCGCTCGGCGCCCTGCGGGCACGCCGGGCGAACCTAACCCCCCTTCCAACCCGACGCACCGGCCGATCACCGTGCGTGGTCACCCATGGTGGTCAGTCGGGGTTGCCGGTGCCGAGATCCGGTCGGTCGATACCCATCTCGACTGCGGAGGTCAGGTCATCGCGCGGGTCCCCGGCGAACGCCTTCAGCCCGCCGGGACCGTTCGGCGAGATCAGGTGGATCAACCCCAGGAAGACGATCCCGACCGCGGCGACCCCCACCGGCCACGGTGCGCGATCGCGCAGAGCAACCCCGACGCCGCCCGCCACCACTCCGGCGCCCAGCGTCTTGGCGAGGCCCCACCACGGGAACGGACGCAACCCTGGGATGCGGGCCACTCCCACGCCGAGGGTGACGAGCACGATCGTCTCGGTGATCACCGTCGCCCACCCCGACCCGACGTACGAGTACTCCGGGATCAGCACGAGGTTGAGCGCCACGTTTACGACGACACCCACCAACATCGCGATCGGATAGAGCCGGTTGCGGCGGCTGGCGACGAGCGTGGTGAAGGCCAGGATCGTGAAGAAGTGGATGCCCTGGCCCACGACGAGAAGCCGAGCGGCGTCGGCGCCGACTGCGTAGCGCTTCTCGGCCAGCAAGGTGATCACGGGGTCGGCGTAGACGAGGAACGCAGCACACGCACCGACGGCAGCGACCGCGAGGATGAGCAGCGTGTGGCGGAACGTGCGCCGGAACGCCGCGGGGTCTGCCGGCCAAGCGGCGACCATCAAGGTGAGCGCGGGAGTGGAAACCGCGATGGCGACCGCGCCG
>JBBQXR010000003.1:0-26626 GCA_038209455.1 Acidimicrobiia bacterium | reverse complement strand
CTTGCTCCAAGTGGGGTTTACCTAGCCGCCCGAGTCACCCCGGACGCTGGTGCGCTCTTACCGCACCGTTGCAACCTTGCCTGTGCGGAGCAGCCGCTCCGCCATCGGCGGTCTGTTTTCTGTGGCACTTTCCTGCGGGTCGCCCCGACTGGGTGTTACCCAGCACTTTGCCCTGTGGAGTCCGGACGTTCCTCGGACGGGTCAAGCCCGTACGCGACCATCCAACCGGCTCACCACCGCCCGGAGAGTGTGGCACGTCCCGGGAGAAGGTCAAACGTCGGAAGGTTCGCCCACCTGTGACCGCCGTCGCCTGGAGGCGATGACGCCGCCGATCGCACCCAGGGCGGCGGCGAACACGATCTGGCCGAGGATGCGCCCGGGGGTGAAGACGGGGTTCGCGCCCGAGAAGAGTTGCTGGTCGGAGTCACGCACGGCCCAGATCAGGATGCGGATCGGCACCCAGAGCACGAATGCACCGATCGCGGCGACGATGCCGTTGGAATACGGCGCGTCGACCGCAAGACGGGCGGCGAGGAAGCCGGAAATCCCGTACACCGCGAAGATCGCGATCGCGAAGAGCGGGGCCCAGCCGCTGTGGTCGAAGTCGCTCACGTTGTGGTCGACCAACACGCGTAACGCAGAGATCGGCACGAACAGCAGGAGTCCGATCGCAGCCCCTCGCATGACGGCATGGCGGTCGATCACGTTCATGGGCTCGGCTCCAGGACGACGGCGTCGGGGTCAGCATGCACCAGCTCGGCCACCGGAGTGCGAAATCCGTCCCGCAGGAGGGGTCGGACGGCGGACCGCTGCCGGTAGATGATGACGGCGGCGAGGATCAGATACGTGATGCCGACGCCGATGCGCTCCACCTCACGAATGCCCTCAGGGAGCACCGCTCCGAGCACGAACTGTGAGAAGAACAGCGTCAAAAGTCCCAGCGCCTCACGGACCGAGATCGACCGGTTGGCAAGGATTGCGACGGCGAACGCCGACTGCGCGGCGGTCAGGAACAGCTCTTCGCGTTGCAGCGCGTCGAGTGGGAGTCCGTGGAGTGAGTGCGACGACACCGCGAATACGACGGGCAACGTGCCGACGAGCAACGTCCACTGGTTCACCTTCGACGACAACAGCGCGCCGAGCCCGGCCTCGGTGTTGAGTCGCCACGCGAACAATCCGGCGACGAGGAGTTCTGGTGCCTCCGACGCGAGCGGCGCAAGCCACTGCACGAGGAGGAACTTCGAGATCCCGAACTGCGAACCGGTCTCCACGAGCGATTCCGCGAATCCTTCGGCGCAGGCGAGGATGACGCCGGCCGCGAAGGCAAGCAGCACGCCGACGAGGATGCGGCGCTGGGTCCGGGGGAGGGAGCCGATGAGTTGCGCCGGCCCGACCAGGTGGGGTTCCTCGGCCGGCGCGCGTGCGACCCGGATCATGTAGGCGACGAAGAGGCTGACGAGAACCACGGCGTCGAAGAGATTGATGGTCCGCTTGAGCGGCAGGGTGAGCGAATAGATGGTGGCCACCGCGAGGAACCCGATCTCGATCGAGTGCGACCGGGACAGCTTCACCTCGTCGTCGTATGGGCCTTCGTAGCCCTCGGCCGCGCCGATCCGCCGCATACGCCACGCCGCCAGGAGCACGACGAGCGACCAGCCGACTCCGATCAGCAGCCGGTTCCCTCCGGTCATGTTCGCCAGCGCGAGCGGTGCGAACTCGTGGGGGTTCTTGCCGGCCTTCCAGGTGAACACGAAGTCGACGGCGTACTCGGGGAGGACCGCGATCAGCGCCAGCACGGCGATCGCGAGGCCCTGGGAGACGTCGAGTTGGAGCGCTTCGGCCGCCCAGGCCAGCACGAACGCCGATCCCACGACCGCGATCCCGAACACGAGGGCGGCGATCCAGGGGGTGAGGTGGGCCCCCGAGAAACGGACCGCGAGACCCGGAATGGTGAGGCCGATGGCCAGCGCGATGGCGACGAACTGGCCTCGGCTGCGGCTGGCGGTCATCGACGTCGAATCCTACGGGGCTGCGGTTTGACGATCGGATCGCCGCCGGTCCCTCCATACCCGGAAGCGCGGGACCGAAATCTCGGTTTCCTGCTCAGGTCGGGCGGATGACCGGCCGACAAGACGCGGTCAGTGAAACATCCAACGAGGCCGCCAATGCTCGCAATCACGACCATCACCCCCATATCGCAGTGGCGTGATCACGCGCTCTGTCGCGGGATCGATCCCGGGATCTTCCATCCCGAGAACGAGGAAGACGACGACCATGCGTCCGACGCCGCTCGGGCCGTCTGCTTCCAGTGCCCAGTACGCGAAGTGTGTCTCGAGCACGCGATCTCCGTTCGGGAGAAGCACGGCGTGTGGGGTGGGCTCAGCTCTCGGGAGCGACGACGCCTCATCCGGCGCCGGCGTCGGAGCGCGTAAACCGCGTTCCTCCCCAAGATCTACGCGTCCGACCGAGACTGCGCGCAACTGCAATGCCGGTCTCGGTCGTCGACGCGTGGTGTCCGATGCGTGGTGTCCGATGCGTGGTGTGACGACGGGTCGTTAGCGTTCGGCCGATGAGACGACCGCTCGCTGCCGGACTCACACTCGGCGCGGTCACGGGCGTGGCGCTCGGAGCGCTGGCCCGGAATCGGAGCCATCACCGCGGTCCGATCAGCTCCGTCTCGTTCGCGGCCCGGAACGCACGGCTCGCACGGCTCGGCGTCCGCGCGGGTGGACGAGAAGCGGTCAACCGGGCGCAGCGGGCCTTCGCATCCGCCGAGCGGCGTGAGGCGCTCGACCGCAGCGTCGAGTTGCGCCACACCGCCGACGTCGTGCGTGAACTCGGGGCCATGAAGGGCGCGCTGATGAAGCTCGGCCAGATGGTGAGCTATCTCGACGAAGGCCTCCCCGAACCCGTGCGGGACGCGCTGGCGCAGCTGCAGCAGGACGCGCCGCCGATGAGTGTGGAGCTGGCCGCGTCGATGGTCGAGCGGGAGCTGGGGGCCCGGCCGGAGGTGGTGTTCGCAGAGTGGGATGCCGATCCCATCGCAGCCGCGTCGATCGGCCAGGTGCACCGGGCGTTGACCCACGACGGCCGGGCGGTGGCCGTGAAGGTCCAGTACCCGGGCATCGCCGAGGCCGTCGAGTCGGACCTTGGCAATGTCGGCCTGTTGTTCGGCGGGATGGCCCGTGCTTTCCCCGGCTTCGAATCCGGCCCGATGGTCGACGAGCTGCGCGAGCGGCTCCGTGAGGAACTCGACTACCGACTCGAGGGTCGTCGGCAGCAGGTCTTCGCTGATTACTACGCCGACCATCCGTTCATCCACGTGCCTGCGGTCGTCGACGAGTTCAGCTCGGGCCGCGTGCTCACAACCGAGCTCGCCGAGGGCGTGCGCTTTTCCGAGGTGCAGGGCTGGTCCCAGGAACAGCGTGATCTCGCGGGCGAGGCGATCTTCCGCTTCGTGTTCCGCTCCTTCTACCGTCTGCGTCTCTTCAACGGTGATCCGCATCCCGGCAACTACCTGTTCCGGCCCGACGGTCGGGTCACGTTCCTCGACTTCGGCCTGGTGAAAGAGTTCGAGCCGGCCGACATCGCTCTCATCCGCCGCCTCATCGAGACCGTGGTGCTCGATCCCGATCCGGTCGAGTTCCGGCGGGCCATGGAGAACGCGGGATTCCTGCAAGCGGGCGCGCCGGTCAGCGACCACGCGGTCACCGAGTACTTCGGGCACTTCTATTCGCACATGACCGAGCGGGGGCGTCACCCGATCACGAGCGAGTTCGCGAGTGAGATCGTCCGCCGCTTCTTCGACGTCAAGGGTCCCTACGGCGAGGTGATGAAGTACGCGAACGTCCCGCCTGCGTTCGTGGTGGTCCAACGCGTGAACCTCGGACTGTTCGCCGTGCTCGCCTCACTCGGTGCGACTGCCGACTGGCGATCGGTGGGGGAGGAACTCTGGCCGTGGGTGGGCGGTCCGCCCTCGTCCCCGCTGGGGCACCTCGAGGCGGAGTGGCTGGCCACGCACCATCCGATCTGAGCGCCGGCCGGACAACCACGAAATGGGTCGAGGCGCCCGGTAGGCTCGATTCTTCATGGATTTCGACCTTTCGCCGGAGCTCCAGCAGCTCCAGGCCAGTGTCCGCAAGCTCGCCCAGGAGAAGGTCGCGCCCCGCGCGCGCGAGATCGATCTGAGCGAGGAGTACCCGCAGGACCTCTTCGAACTCTTCGTGGAGACGGGCCTCACCGGCTTGTGCATCCCGGAGGCCTATGGCGGTTCCGGCGCGGGGATCCTCGGGCTGGCGATCGCCATCGAGGAGATCTCGAAGTACTCCAATGCCGCCGCGCTCATGCTGCTGCTGACCCGCCTGCCCACGGGGTCGCTGCTCATTGCCGGCACCGAGGAGCAGAAGCACAAGTACCTCACCCCGCTTGCCACCGGTGAGCAGCGCGCCGCCTTCGGGCTCTCGGAGCCTCAGGCCGGCAGCGATGTGATGGGGATGCGCACCCGTGCCGTCCGCGACGGCAACGAGTGGGTGCTCACCGGTACGAAGTGTTGGATGAGCGGGGTGGTCCAGGCCGATTGGTACTGCGTCTTCGCCAAGACCGGCCCCGCCGATTCACGCGCCCACGACAGCATCAGCGTGTTCATCGTCGAACGCGGTTGGGAAGGCGTCTCGGTCGGTCGCACCGACAAGAAGATGGGCGTCAAGGGCGTCGACACGGGCGAGTTGCTCCTGGACGGTGTCCGCGTGCCCGACGAGAACGTGGTCGGTGAGATCGGCGGCTTCCAGCTCTGCATGCTCGGCCTCAACGCGATGCGTCCGATCGTCGCCGCGCGCGGCATCGGCCTCGCCGAGGGCGCGCTGATGTACGCGGTCGAATACGCCAAGGAGCGCGCCGCATTCACCAAGACCATCGCCGACTTCCAGGGCACGCAGTGGAAGATCGCGGAACTCGCCACCGAGATCGAAGCGGCCCGCCTGCTCACGTACCGCGCCGCGTGGCTTGCCGATCAGGGCAAGTACACGAAGGAATGGGTTCCGTACCTCTCGATGTGCAAGTACTACGCCACCGAGTTGGCCGTGAAGGTGAGTAATCACGCGTTGCAGATGCTCGGTGCGGCGGGATACATGCAGGACCACCCGATGGAGCTGTATTACCGCGACGCGAAGCAGCTGACGATCGTCGAGGGCACGAGCCAGGTGCAGATGGGGCTCATCGCGCGCGGTGTGCTCGACCACGACTTGTGGTGGGATTAGGACCGATGACGAATCCGGGCAGCAGAGTGCACTGGCCCGATGTGTTGCTGCCGTTGTTACGGCGCAACGACCTCGATGCCGATCTGATCGCCGACGCGATGGCGACGATTCTCGAGGGCAACGCCACCGACGCCCAGATCGCCGCGTTCGCGGTGGCGCTCCGCGCGAAGGGTGAGACGCCGGTGGAACTCGCGACGCTCGTGCGCACGATGCTCAGCTACGCGAACACCGTTGAGGTCGCGTCGGAAGCGGACGCCGGCCCGATCATCGACACGTGCGGTACCGGCGGCGACCGGTCGCACACCTTCAACATCTCGACCGTGTCCGCGCTCGTCGTGGCCGGTGCCGGCGTGCGGGTGGCGAAGCACGGCAACCGTGCCGCCTCCTCGCAGTGCGGTTCGGCCGACGTGCTCGAGGCGCTCGGCGTGGTCATCGATCTCGATCCGGTCGGCGTGGCCGCCTGTATCGATCAGGCCGGAATCGGGTTCTGCTTCGCGCAGGCGTTCCATCCGGCGATGCGGTTCGCAGGACCCGTCCGCAGCCAGATCGGCGTGCCGACCACCTTCAACTTCCTGGGTCCGCTCGCGAACCCCGCCCGGGTGAAACGGCAAGTGGTGGGTGTGGGAGATCCGGCCATGGCCGAGCGCATTGCCGCCACGCTCGTCGAGCTCGGTGCGGTGCGGGGCATGGTGTTCTTCGGCCACGACGGTTTGGACGAACTCACGACGGTCGATGCCTCCACCGCGATGATCATCGACCACGGCACCGTCGAGCGCGCCACCATCGAACCGCTCGACTTCGGTCTTGCACGGACCACTGCCGAGTCCCTCCACGGTGGTGACGCGGAGCACAACGCCAAGATCGTGCGATCGATTCTCGAAGGTGAACCCGGCCCGCGTCGGGACGTCGTCCTCCTCAACGCGGCGGCGGCGTTGCAGGTCGCGGGGGTGGCGGCGGGCTGGTCGGACGGCGTCGTGATCGCGTCCGCCGCCATCGACGACGGTCGCGCGTTGGATGCCCTCGACCAGATGATCGCGACGTCGCGCCAGCAGCGGGAGATCGGTCACTGATGGCGACTGCGCTGGAGTGTCCGGCCTGCGGGCATCGCCACCGCCTCGATGCGGTGGGCGATCGGACCGTGTTCCCGTGCGCCAAGTGTTCACGGCAGCTGAAAACGCCGAGCCAGATGCGACCGGGTGGCGCGCGCGTCGGGAGCAGCGGGGCCCGGGCTGCCGACGCACGCCCTGCGGCCGGCGCGGCCACCGGGCCCGACCGACGGGTACGGGGCGGTGGCCCGATCCGGATGCCGGTCAAGATCCTCATCTGGGTCGTGGCTTTCCTCCTCGCCGCGCTGGTCGTACGCGTGCTCGCGAAGATCACCGGATTCGTCGACACGAACACGTTCGTCGACTTGATGCTCGACCACAGCTTCTCGACGTATTGGCGCCTGCTCGTGATCGTGCCGGTCTGGGCACTGATCGCGACCATGTTCGCGACCGGTTTCCTCGAGGGACCCGGATGGTGGGCGCGTCGGACATCGGGTGCTCCGGCTCGCCCGACCCGCACTCGAGTGCCGGCGGCAGCTGGTGCAGCGGGTGCAGCCGCGGCGACGAGTCCGTCGGCGCGCCGGGTACCGCAACGCACGCCGACAACTGGCGGCCAACGCACTCCGCGTCCCGATGCCCCGCGTGCGGCACCGAAGGGCGGAACAGGCGCCGCAGCCGCGGCGGCCCGGCCGGACCCCCGACGAGCGGCAGCTCCCGATCCGCGCGACGTCACCGCCGCCGATCAGCGGCCGCGCCGGATCCCGCGTCGCGACACCGGTTCGTAAGCGCGCAACGCTCCGTGCCGGGGTGAGGTCGGTGCCCCCGAGACCTCGAGGAGGCGCGCCCGGCCACTCGAAGTTTCCCGGTCGAGCCAGCGGGCGACAATCATCAACTCGTCGACCTGACGGCGGTCGAGGAGTGGGGGAGTCGCCTCGGTGTCGACGTCGAGTGCGAGTTGCGGCTCCTGGTCGCAGCGCAACCGCCCGTCGCTGAGGGTCACGACACCACCGTCGACGGCGATCACCATCTGCCCGCTGCCGACGAGCCACTCCAATGTCTGGCGGCGCCGCAACGTACGACTCAACGACGCGAGGCGGTCACGGGTGAGCGCCGCCTCTTCGTATCGGTCCGCGCGTGCCAGCGAGTGCATGCGTTGCTCGAGCGGTTCGAGCAACCGGGCCGGTTCGCCGCTCAGGCCCCGCCGGACGTTCTCGACGATCTCGGCGTATTCGGGCTCGGAGGTCTGACCGGTCCAGGGGCACGCGGCGACACCGAGTTGTGCTGCCGTACAAGGCGTTTCGTCCCGTATCCGTGCCGTGCGACCGACGCGGGTGGTGCAGCGGCGGAGCGGCGCCGCGGACTCGATCGCCTCGCGCGCAGTGTGTGCAGCACGAGCGGAGGAGAACGGACCGAGATAGAGGGCACCGTCGTTCTTCACGCTTCGGACGACGGCGAGGCGCGGGAACCGTTCGGCGAGCGTGAGCTTCACGTAGGACGTCGATCGCCACCGTTTGCCCTGCTGGTTGAAGCGCGGCTCGAGCGTCTGGATGAGTCGCAACTCGCGGACCGAGGCTTCGAGTTCGTGGCTGCACTCGATCCAGTCGATCGCCTCGGTCTCCCGCAGGAGCTGCGGCACCTTCTTGCGATTGTCGCCACCGAAGTACGAACGGACCCGGGCGCGCAGGTTGGTGGCCTTGCCCACGTAGAGGACGCGGCCGGCGCGGTCCTTCATCAGGTAGACGCCCGGTGTGCGCGGCATGCGCGCAGTGAGTCGCAACTTGCTCGCCGACGGATGCGCACGCATCGTCGGGAGCGCGAGCAGATCGTCGAGGCCGAGGACCCCGAACGAGCCCGCCCGCTCGAGGAGCGCGTGCAGCACCTCGGCGGTGGCCGCGGCGTCGGCGTACGCGCGGTGGCAGGGCGACACCGAGACGCGCAGGTGCCGCGCCAGCGTGCCGAGCTTGAGGTCCGGGACCTCGTCGCGCAGGAGACGACGCGCGAGCCCGAGCGTGTCGACGCGACGCTGATCCAGCTTGGGGTACCCCTGCGCGGTGAGCGCGGCGTCGAGGAACGAGATGTCGAACCGGATGTTGTGGCCCACGATCACGGCCGAGCCGATGAACTCGAGCAGGGGAGGAAGCACCTCCTCGATCGGCGGCGCGGGCAGGAGCATGGTCTCGGTGATGCCCGTCAGCACGGTGATGAACGGCGGGATCGGTACCCCCGGATTCACGAGCGTGTCGAAGGTGCCGAGTTGCTCACCGCCGCGGTACTTCACCGCGCCCACCTCGGTGATCGCACAGTCGTTGGGTGAGGCGCCGGTGGTCTCGAGATCCAGGACGACGAAAGTCACTGCCGCGAGCGGACACCCGAGGTCGTCGAAGCTGGCCTGACCGAGGGGAGCGAGCATACGTTCGCATCGTAGACGAACAACCGTTCGGGTCGCGTGGACCCACTGCTCACGCCGAGGGTGCGCTCGAGGTACGCGAAGGTCCGCCCGCGCGCGTCAGCGGCGGGTGAGCGAGCCGACGAGTGTGCCGCTGATCGGGTCGTTGAGCGCGGGAACGTTGCCGGACGAACACCAGGTGCCGTGCAGCGCGATGGTCCCGGACGTTCGTGTGAAACGACCCGTTCCTCCGGAGACCGTGAGCGTGAAGTCGAGTGGCGCGCACGGCAAGTCCGATCCAACGCTGCCGGTCACGGTGCCGATGAGCGAACCGTGGCGCTTGAGACCCATGGTGAACGAGCCCGAGTAGGGGAACCCACCGGCGAGGTCGACGCACCCGCTGAGGTGCAACACGCTCGCCCGCTTGCGCCGGGCCCCGAAGGTCGCGTCGAACGTCTGATGCACGAAACTGCACCCATCGGTAGCGAACGTGTAGCTCGTGGTGCCGGAGAACGGGCCGCTGGTGGCCCGGTTGAGTGCTGGGTTGGGCGAGGCCCCTGCGGTCGGGATCGCGACCACCGACGCGAGCAGGCCCGTCGCAAGGACGGCGAGTGAGCGGACGATCCGTGTGCGCATCGGGCACCTCCGGGGGGTTGGCTGCCGTCGAAGCGTACGGCTCCGTGCGTCGGAGCGGAGGATATTCCTGGGGAGGCTGGGGTCGAACGGCCGTTCGTGATGCAATGACCCTGGCGCGTGGCATGGCACATGCCCGCCCGTTCCGGGCCTTTGGACACCGCTGGTGGAGGACCTCCGGTGACGCCCTCGCTGCGCTCGCACCAGGCACCAAGGGTTCTCCGTTGGGCGCGGACGTGGATCGGCGTTCGGTCGCTACAGCGTCACCGGTGGGAACGTCGCCGGGTTGTGCCCGTCGGTAGGATCCGCAACTCATGGAATCTGCGACCCGATACCGCTGTGACGGCTGCGGCAACCTGACCCGCTTCGACATCACGGTCACCCGCCGGACCAAGGAGTTCCGTCACTTCACCGTCGGCGGCGACGTGGAGATCGAATCGGTCGAAGTACTCGCGGAAGATGTCGAGACCGTGGCCTGTCGGTGGTGCGGCGCAGCCGACGCGCGTATCGAGGTCATTGCCGCGGGGTGACCCCGTGCGGGAAATGGACGAACGGCGCGCTCGTTCGCGCGTCAGTCGCCGACGACGGTGATCACGAGCCGCCGGCTGCGCGGGCGGTCGTCGAAATCGACACAGATCACGCGTTGCCAGACTCCGAGCATCATCTCGGCTGAGGTCACCGGGATCGTCACCGAAGGGCCGATGATCCCGGCACGAGCGTGGCTGTGGCCGTTGGTGTCCGCGTTGCGCTCGTTGTGTTCCCACCGGTCCGACTCCGGCGCGAGGCGTTCCATGACCGTGTTGAGATCTGCGTTGCAGCCCGGCTCACATTCGATGATCGTGACGCCGCACGTGCTGTGTGCGATGAAGACCGTGGTGATGCCTTCGGTGACTCCACTGTTGGCCAGTGCCTTCTCGGCGAACTCCGTGACGTCGATCACTTCGCCGTCGGCAACGGTGTCGAGCGTGAAGGTCTCGTGGTGGACGGCCATGAGCGTCGACACTATTGGTCATCGGAGGGTCAACGCTCATCCGCGTGCCGGCTGCAAGAATCGGCCACCGTGTCCCGTCCAGCCCACATGCAGTCCGATCGGGGAAACCCGCGGCTGAAGTTCCTCGACCGCTACGTGGGCATCCCGGTCGCGGGCGCGCTGGGCCTGGGCCATCGGCTCCGGGGCCGGCATGCGCTTCCTTCGTCGTGGACGTCGGTCGGCGTTCTGCTCATCTCCGGCATCGGCGACACGGTCGTGGCCACCGGCGTCCTCACCGATCTGCGGGCCAGGTTCCCCGATGCTCGGATCGTCCTGTTCGTCACCGCGAACAACGCGAGTTTCGCCCGGCTCCTCACGACGCCCGACGAGATCGTGGAGCTCCCGGTCCGTCAGGTCTGGCGCGCCGTCCAGGAGATTCGGGCCCGGGACCTCGACGTGATCGTGGACCTGAGCGCATGGCGGCGATTCGACGCGATCCTCGCCCGACTCTCGGGCGCCGAAACCTGTATCGGGCTGCGCACTCCCGGACAGTTCCGTCACTACGGGTACGACATCGTCGTCGACCACGAGCGTCGCCACGAGATCGAGAACGATCGCCGACTCGTGGCTGCGATGGGATTGACGTCGGTCGCAGAGCCGTCGGTGCCGATGGACCCCGCAGCTGTCGCGCCACTCGCCGACCCGTACGTCGTGTTCCACCTCTGGCCCGGCGGCGCCAACTTCGAGGAACGGTCGTGGCCGATCGCGTCCTGGAAGGCGCTGGCACGAGAGATGGCTGCACGCGCACTCACCGTCGTCCTCACTGGCGGACCGAACGAGTTCGACATCACTCAGGCGATCGTCGACGATTGGATCGCGTCCGGTATCCCGGCGCGCAACGCGATCGGTACATCGTGGGACACGAGCCTCGCCTGGCTCGCGTTCTCGACCGGCGTCGTCAGTGTGAACACCGGGGTGATGCACGTCGCGGCCGCGCTCGGTGCGCCCACCATCGCGCTGAACGGCCCGACGAGCGGCACCCGATGGGGCCCCCGTGGCCCCTTCACCCGCTGCGTCGCGTCGCCGATGGTGCCCGACGGTTACCTCAATCTCGGCTTCGAACACGACGAGCGCTTCGCCCACTGCATGGACGCGATCACCGTCCCGATGGTGCTCGAGGCGTGGGATTCTCTGCGGAGCGAAGCCGCGATCGCCGGTCGCTGACGGCGGAGCCGATCGGCGTTCGCACGTTGACGTGGTTCGGGGGCGCGCCTACCGTCCCCAGTCCGCTGGGGAGTGGCGAGGTTGCGGGGAGGGCCGTTGAACACGAGAGCGGTTCCTGGAGCACCATCTCGGGCCCACGACACCAGTCCGCCGATGCCGTCAGGCGAACGGCGCGTTCCGGGGAAACCCGAGGTTCGAACGACCGACATCACGAGGCGGGCCATGGACGCCATCGGTTCGGCGGTCGTGCTCGTGCTTGTCTCGCCGATCCTCGCCGTCACCGCGCTGCTCGTTCGGTTGACCTCGAGGGGTCCGGCGCTCTTCTGGCAGGATCGCTATGGGCGCAACGAGACGACGTTCCGCGTGGTCAAGTTCCGCACGATGGTGGTGGACCAAGCGGCCGTCATCGATCTCGGGGCGGTCGAGGCGCTCGAACAGCAGGGCGTACTCACCAAGTCCGAGGGCGACCCGCGAGTGACCCCGCTGGGTCGGTGGCTCCGGCGGACGAGCATCGACGAGTTACCGCAACTCTGGAATGTGTTGCGGGGAGACATGGCCCTCGTCGGCCCGCGGCCGTTGCTGCCGTTCATGTTGGACCCTCATCCGGATCTGCGTCGGGACCGGTGCGCGGTGCGCCCGGGTCTCACCGGTTTGTGGCAGGTGAGCATGCGTGAGGACAACACGACGGCATGGTCGATGGCGAACGAAGACCTCGAATACATCAGGACGAGAAGCGTGCTCGGCGATGTGAAGATCATGGCGCGCACCCTCCCGGCCATCGTGCGGGGATCGGGCGCGGTATGAAGACGGAGACGCTCATCCTCGGCGGCGGGCTCGCAGGGCTGAGCGCCGCGTACCACTCCGAGCGGGAGTGCCTGGTGCTCGAACGGGAAGACCGCGTCGGCGGGCTCTGCCGCACGAACTGGTACGAAGGCTTCGGTTTCGATCTCTCGATCCACATCCTGTTCACGAAGCAACCGGAACTCGCCGAACTGATCTGCTCGGAGTTCCTCGGTGGCCGCTACCACGACCACACCCGCAGCAGCTGGGTGTACAGCCACGGCGGGTACAGCGGGTATCCGTTCCAGAGCAATCTCTACGGTCTGCCGGCCGATGTCGCGGCCGATTGTCTGCTCGGCCTGATCGCGGCGCGCCACGCCACGCCCGGCACTCCGGCGAACTTCGCGGAGTGGGCGCGCGCAACCTTCGGTGAAGGGATCGCCGAGCACTTCTTCCTGCCGTACAACGAGCGGGTGTGGGCGACGCCGCCGGAGGAGATGGACTTCGCGTGGATCGCCGATCGCGTGGCGATCCCGGAGCTGGAGTCGGTGGTGCGGGGCATGTTGGAACCGCCCGTCACTCGCTGGGGACCAAACTCGTCGTTCTGGTATCCGGTCGAGGGTGGGATCGAGGCGCTGCCTCGCGGCCTCGTCGACCGGCTGGATCCCGATCGAGTTCGCGTCGGCACGAACGTGGCTGGGATCGACCCGATGACCCACACCGTCACGATCGACGACGGATCGACGCTCGGGTACGACGACCTGATCTCGTCGCTGCCCCTCCCGGTGTTGGTGCGGATCGTGGACGACGCACCGGCCGCGGTGAGGGAAGCGGCGGCCCGGCTGCGGTGGAACACGGTGTACACCGTGATGATCGGGGTGCGCCGGCCGGAGATCTCCGATCACCACTGGGTCTACTTCCACGAAGACCAGTTCGTCTTCCACCGCATCAGCTATCCGATGAATTTCTCGCCCACGCTGGTGCCCGAGGGCTGCTCGTCGATCATGGCCGAGATCTCCCACTCGACCTACCGCGACGTGAGCGGACGCGACCTGGTGCAGGAGACGATCGACGGGCTCCGACGCGCCGGTGTGCTGCGGGCCGACGACGAGATCGTGTTGGGAATGGTCGCGCCGATCGCGCCGGCGTACGTGATCTACTCCCTCGATCACCAGGAGTGCGTGGCAACGATCCTCGAGTGGCTGCGCCGGGTGGGGATCCGGACGGTCGGCCGCTTCGGCGAGTGGCAGTACTTCAACATGGACCAGGCGATCGGTAGCGGCCGAGATGCTGCACTCGCGATCGCCGGGGAGCGCGTCGTCGACCTCGTCGCCGCCGAGGCCGATGAGGTTGCGATCGCTCGGGTACCGGATCCCGCGGCCGGTTCCCGGCACTGATCTCGGAGCACTGTCACACCCTCGTGCGAAGGTGCACGGGTGAACATCGATTGCGACGATTGCGTGATGAACGGCAGCGATGCGTGTGGCGATTGCATGGTGTCGTTCCTGGTCCGGCGGAGTCCCGGCGATGCCGTCGTGATCGACGTGGCCGAGGAACGCGCGGTGCGCATGCTCGCCCGGGCGGGGCTGGTGCCCGAGCTGCGCCACGAACGAGCGTCGGGGGAGTGACCCGCCCCGCCCGGGCGTTCAGGTGAGTTCGGCGACGAGCGCGCGGATCCGGCGGTCGATCTCGTCGCGAATCGGTCGGACTGCGGCGACGTCACGGCCTGCCGGGTCGTCGAGTTGCCAGTCGAGATAGCGCTTCCCGGGGAAGATCGGGCACGCGTCGCCACACCCCATCGTGATGACGACGTCGGATGCCTCGACGGCGCTGGTGGTGAGGAGCTTCGGCCGCTCGGCGGAGATGTCGACCCCCAGTTCGAGCATCGCCGCGGCCACGGCCGGGTTCAGGGCGGACCCCGGCTCGCTGCCGGCGGAACGCACCTCGATGCGATCCCCCGCGTGGTGGGTCAGCAGGGCCGCAGCCATCTGTGACCGACCCGCGTTGTGGACGCAGACGAAGAGGACCGAAGGCTTGGTCATGGAGTCGGCTCCAGGTCGTGGGGAACCTCAGTGTTGGTCCCGTCGAACGTCGGGAAGAGCACGCGGACCAGTGCGTACGCGATGACTGTGCCGACAAGTTGCGCGGCGACGAACGCGAGCACGTTCGATGGTTGGATGCCGGCGAAGGTGTCGCTGAACATGCGTCCGACGGTCACGGCAGGGTTGGCGAAGCTCGTGGAACTCGTGAAGAAGTAGGCCGCGCCGATGTAGGCGCCGACCGCGAACGGTGTAGCCCGAGCGTTGCCGCCGCGAACCGAACCGAAGATCACGAGCAGGAGGCCGACGGTCGCGACGACTTCGGCGAGCCACAGTCCGGAGCCGCTGCGAACCTTGGTCGACCACTCCACTGCGGGGAGGTCGAACATCAGGTTGGCGAGGACCGCTCCGCTGATCGCGCCGGTGACCTGGGCGCCGATGTACACCCCGAGTCCTCGCGTCGAGAGTCCACCGAGCCGCCAGTCGATCAGGCTCACGACCGGATTGAAGTGCGCGCCGGACACCGAGCCGAGGGCAAGGATCAGCGCGATCAGGCCGCCGGCGGTCGCGATCGAGTTCTCGAGCAGTTGGAGTCCGACGTCGCCGGGGGAGAGGCGGGTCGCCATGATTCCGGATCCGACGACCACCGCCACCAACAACATCGAGCCCAGGTACTCGGCGAGCACCTGGCGTGCGAGCGTTCGATTCACCGGCGGACGAGATCCGGGGTGCCGGAGAGTGCGTCGCGCAGGACGGCGAACCGGTCGGGCGCCACGGAGTACCAGGCCCACTTGCCCCGCTTCTCGCGGTGGAGGAGGCCGGCGTCGGTGAGGACGGAGAGGTGGTGGCTGATCGTGGGTTGGCTCTTGCCCAGCGGTGCCGTGAGGTTGCACGCACAGGTCTCACCCTGCGCCGCGATGATGCTCAGGAGTCGGAGGCGGACCGGGTCGGCCATCACCTTGAACGCTGCGGCCAGGTCTTCGGCGGCAGCCTCACCGAGGGGAGCGGCGAGCAGGCCGTCGCAGCAGGCGGTGATCGTTTTCACTTCCATGGGACACGCTTTCCGGGAGGGAACCGGCGACGGGGGTCACATCGATGAACGTCGATATTGACATCCGTCGATATGAACTATACATTCACAGGGGTCGATATGACAATGACCTCTCGACGAACCCCCGATGAACGTCCGACGAACGGAGTCAACTGTGACCACCGCACTCGCGCCTGACCTCGAAGCTCCGACGACCGGTCGACTCCAGTTGGCCCTCAACGTCGATGATCTCGACGCGGCCATCGCCTTCTATTCGAAGATGTTCGGGACCGGGCCGGTGAAAGTGAAGGACGGCTACGCCAACTTTGCGATCGCTGCCCCGCCCCTCAAGCTGGTGCTGTTCTCGGGTGCGGGAGCGCCGGGCACGTTGAACCATCTCGGCGTCGAGGTCGCGTCAGAAGCGGCGGTCACGGCCGCCGAGCAACGGCTTGCCGCGGAAGGTCTGGACACCACCGACGTCTCCGACACCGAGTGTTGTTTCGCGGCCAAGACCGAGACCTGGCTCGAAGCCCCAGACGGCCAGCGGTGGGAGTGGTACGTGAAGCACGACGACATCGACGAGTACGGCGACAACATCGCTCTCCCCTCGACGTCGACCTCGTCTTCCTGCTGTCCCTGACCACCGTGTCTCCGCGCTGACCCGCCGACCTTTGTGCGCTCCTGTACCGCCTAGGTACACCAGGGGACAAAGGTCGGAGGTGTCGCACCCTCTGCGTACGCTCCGAGCACCTTCCCCGCTTCGGTCCGCAGACGCGCCGACGAATGTCGGTGGAGGGTGTCGTATGTATCCGCAATGGGCAGCAGTACTGGGTCACGCCGAGGCTCAATACGGCCTCGTCGGGCGCGACGAGATGCGAGTGTTCCACGTCACCGACCGCATGATCGCGAGCGCGCTCGACGATGGTCTGCTGAGTCGCGTGGCGCCTGAGCTGTTCCGAGTCCGCGGGGTGCCCCAGACCGAGCGCATGGCGATCGCTGCGGCCGCGCTGGCGGTGGACGGTGCCGTGTCGTTCGGAGCCGCGGCTTCGTTACTCCGCCTCGACGCTCGCACCGAACTCGTTCCGATCGACGTCACGGTCGATGCTTCGGTCCAGCATCCCCGGCTGAAGCGCGTCGAGGTGGCGACGGTGGAGCGTTCGCTTCATCCGATTCGGCTGCACCGGTTCGCGTCGTATGGCGAGCCGCTCGTCGTCGTCGACGGGATCCGATGCGCCGATGCAGCTCGCGTGCTGGTCGACCTCGCTGGCCGGCTCCGTCCGGGCGAGTTCGAAGACGTGTTCGAGCGGGCTCGCCGACTCGGACTCGTCACGCCGGAGGCGCTCGCCCGGCGGTTCGAGGTCATCGGCGGTCGTGGCCGCAAGGGTGCGGCCAAAGTGCGTGAGCTGCTCGCCACCACCCGTCCGGGGCCACTCGACTCGAAACTCGAGGGGCGCACCTGGCGCATGATCCGGGCGTCGCGCCTCGAGGAGCCCGTCCGGCAGTTGCCGGTCGACATCTCCGCCCGCCGGCGATACCGCATCGATTTCGCCTGGCCGGGCCTCCTCGTGGCGGTCGAGGCGGAGGGGTTCGAATGGCACGGCAGCCGGGCCCGCTGGAAAGCAGACAAGATCCGGACCGCCGCGCTCGAACGTCTGGGTTGGCGGGTGCTCGTCGTCACCTGGGACGACGTCACCCACCGCCCCGAGGAGACACTCGATCGGATCGCGATGGCGCTCGCCGAGCGCGCCCGCCTCGTCGCTGCTCTCTGACCCGCCGACCCGGCCGACCTTTGTGCGTTCCTGTACCGCCTGGGTACACCAGGGGACAAAGGTCGAGGGTGTTCGAGCTGGGTCAGTCCTGGACGAGGGCGCGCAGCGCGCCGACGGTGGCCTGGTCGCGCGGGATGTTGACGAACGGGTCGTACTGGTAGATCCGCATCGCGTTCTCGTGGGTGAACTTGTTGACGATGGTGTCGTCCATGCCCGCGAGCTGCTTGGTGACCGACTCGGGTGAGTTCGGCCAGCTCGAGTCGGAGTGCGGGTAGTCGCATTCCCAGGTGACGCTGTCGTAGCCGATGGCCGCCGCCTGCTCGACGCCCGCCCGGTCGGAGATGAAGCAGAACGAGAAGTGATCGCGCGCCACCTGGGCGGGGGAGGAGTCGCCGAAGTCCTGCATCGTCCAGAAGCGGTGCTGCTGGTACACGTAGTCGAGGCGCTCGAGCCAATACGGGATCCAGCCGGTGCCGCCCTCGCTGAGGGCGAACTGCAGGTTCGGGAACTTGCGCAATACCGGACTCCACACGAGGTCGGTCGCCGCCTGCATGGTGTTGAGGGGGGTGAGCGTGATCATCACGTCGATCGGCGCGCCGGGCGCGATCTCGATCTGCGTACTGCTCGACCCGATGTGCAGGCAGATGACCGTGCCCTCGTCCTCGCACGCGGCGAAGAACGGGTCCCAGTGGTCGCCGAAGATGTGTGGCCATCCGAGCTTGTACGGGTTCTCCGAGAACGTGACCGCGTGGCAGCCCTTCTTGGCGACGCGCCGGACCTCGTCGGCCATCAACTGCGGGTCCCAGATCGGGGGAACCGAGAGCGGCATGAAGCGACCGGGATAGGTGCCGCACCACTCGTCGATGTGCCAGTCGTTGTACGCCCGCAGGAGGTGGATCGAGGTGTCGAGGTCTTTCGACTTCGAGAACAGCTGGCCGCAGAACTGCACGAAGCTCGGGAAGCACATCGACCAGAGGACGACGTTGCGGTTCATGTCCTTGACGCGTTCGTGGATGTCGTAGCAACCCGAACGCATCATGTCGAAGGACGTCGGCTCGATGTTGTACTCCTCGGGCGGCCGACCGGCGACGGCGTTGAGCCCGATGTTCGGGATCACGTTGCCCTCGAACTCCCAAACGTCGATGCCGTCGCGGTGGACGCTCTTGGGTGCCGCGTCCTTCCACTTGTCGGGGAGGTGGTTGTCGAAGAGGGTGGGCGGCTCGACGACGTGGTCGTCGACACTCACCAGGATCATGTCCTCGGTCTGCATGGGGTCCCCCGAACTGCGAAAGCTGACGTCCGCGTCAGGTTACCCACACGAGGGATGGTCAGTCCTTGGTGGCGACCGCGTTGGGGGTGACGTTCATCTTCGGGACGTACTCCTCGGTCTCCATCTCGCGTGCGACGCCGGGGTACTTCGCGTACAGCTGGGTCACGCAGTCGGCGCACGGACCGTAGAGGCGTTGCACCGCCGACTCGCCACAGCGCGGGCACGTCATCGAGGTGGGTTCCAAGGTGGTGAGATCCACGAGCACTCCGCAGTCGTCGGGGCCTCGAACCGTACGCGGTCGAGGACGGGAAGTCGCGCACCCAGATGCGGGCCACGGTAGGTTCAGCGGGCTCGCAACCACCGAGGGAGATGTTGTGCACAACTACGAGGGGATCTACGCGGGGGCACTGATCCTGCGTATCGCATTGGGGGTCGTGATGATCGCTCACGGCCGCAATCACATCTGGGGTGGCGGGAAGATCCAGGGCACCGCCGGGTGGTTCGAGTCGCTGGGGATGAAGCCGGGCATCCTGCACGCCTGGCTCGCCAGCCTCACCGAACTCGTGTGCGGAGTGATGCTGATCCTCGGCTTCCTGACCCCACTCGCGGCGGCGGGCGTCATCGGGGTCATGCTCGTGGCGCTGATCACGAACCACCTCAAGAACGGCTTCTTCATCTTCCGGCCCGGCGAGGGTTACGAGTACGTGCTCACGCTGATGCTCGCGGCGGTCGCCCTCGCCGGAATCGGTGCCTTCAAGTGGTCGATCGACTACCAGATCGACTCGGACTGGTTGTCCGGGTGGAAGGGGATCCTGGTCGCGCTCATCGCCGGCGGCGGCGGGGCGATCGCACTGCTAGCGGTCTACTGGCGGCCGGAGCCCAAGCAGGTCGACTGACCTCGGGGTCGAGGACTGGGATGCTGCGGCAGGACGTGCCGGTCGTCTCTTAGGCTGGTGACCTTCACCCATTCCTCGGAGGCCCATTCCATGCGACAGCTCACGGGACTCGACAGCAGCTTCCTCCGGATGGAGACACCCACCACCTACGGGCATGTGGCGTCGCTGGCGATCTTCGATCCGGCGACCGCGCCGCATCCGGTCGGTTACAAGGAGATCCGAGCCCTCATCGAGGCGCGACTCCATCTCGTGCCGCCGTTCCGACGCCGGCTCGTCGACGTTCCATTCGGCATCGACCATCCCTACTGGATCGAGGATCCCGACTTCGATCTCGGTTACCACCTGCGTCACATTGCGGTCCCGCCGCCCGGGGACCGGGGCCAACTCGCCGAACTCGCGGTGCGGATCGCGGCGCGGCACCTCGACCGCACCCGACCGTTGTGGGAGATGTACATCATCGAGGGTCTCGAGGGCGGTCACATCGCGCAGCTCACCAAGATCCACCACTCGTGCATCGACGGTGTCGCCGGCGCAGAGATCCTCGGCGTGTTGCTCGACGTCGAACCGGAACCCGTGCCGACGCCGCCGCCCTCGACGCCATGGCAGTGGGAGCGGGAGCCCAGCCAGCGTGAAATGTTCGCCCGCGGGATGCTCGGCGCGATGACCCAGCCGCGCGTGGGGATGCGGATCGCACGCAACTCGGTTCCCGCGCTCGGATCGATCATGCGCAACTTCGCGCTCAACGCGCCCGGCATCAAGCGGCGCGATGACGTGCTCTCCCGTCCGGCCGTGCAGGCACCGAAGACCGCCTTCAACGGCGTCATCTCTCCGCACCGGCGGTTCGCGTTCGGATCGTTGCCGATCAGTTCGGTGAAGACGGTGAAGAACGCGTTCGGCGCGACCGTGAACGACGTCGTGATGACGATGTGTTCCGGTGCGCTCCGCCGGTGGCTCATCGAGCACGATGCATTGCCGGATCTCCCGCTGTTGGCCATGGTGCCGGTGTCGGTACGCGACGACAGCGAAGCGGGAGCCGGCGGCAACCGCGTGTCCGCGATGGTGGCGGTGCTCCCCACGGACGCCGACGACCCGCGGGATCGACTCACGGCGATGCAGGCCGAGATGGCCGTGGCCAAGCACGAGCATGGCGCACTCCCGGCGAGCCTGCTCCAGGACTTCGCCCAGTTCACTCCGCCATCGGTACTGGGGACCGCGAGTCGCGTTGCCGCCCGCGCCCGGCTGATGGACCGCGTGAACCTGCCGTTCAACGTGATCATCTCGAACGTTCCCGGCCCGCAGTTCCCGCTCTACACGAGCGGCGCGCGGATGCAGGGCATCTACCCGATCTCGACCATCGTCGACGGCGTCGGACTCAACATGACGTTGATGTCCTACAACGGCAACCTCGACTTCGGGCTCGTTGCCGACCGCGACATGGTGCCCGACATCTGGTCCCTCCTCGACTACCTCGGCGAGGAACTCGACATCCTTGAAAAGTACGCGAACGAGATGACCGAAGGGTCAGCTCGTTGACGCACGGCTCGTGAGCGCCTTCACGAGGAGCGGGACCACTTCGCGGTAGTCGCCGACGATGCCGATGTCGGCAGCGGCGAACACTTTGGCATCGGGGTCGGCGTTGATGGCCAGGATGGTGCCCGCGGTCCGGACACCGACCATGTGGTTGAACTTCCCGTTGCTGCCGATGCTCACGAACCGGCGCGGGGTGATGGTGCGCCCCGTGATGCCGATCTGGCGGGCGCGGGGGAGCCAACCCTGGTCGGTGACCTTGCGGGTGGCGGCGAGTTCGGCGCCCAGCACTTCTCGGAGCGCGTCGAGGAACGGGTAGTCGCCCGGGTCCACGCCCTGGCCGACGCCGACGACGACGGTCGCATCCGCGAGGGTGTCGAGATCGTCGTCGCGGGTGCGGGCGAGGATCTCGATCCTGCTCTGAGGCTCCAACGGGATGACGGTGACGGGCGGAGTGTGGACGCGAGGCGCGCGGCTGGGGAGCACCCCCGCGCGAACCGTCGCCATCTGGGGACGGGTGGTGCAGCGGATCGCCGCGACGATCTGGCCGCCGAAGGCCGGCTTCCACGCCACGAGGTCGTCCGCGTCACGATCGAGTTCGACCGCGTCGCCGGTGAGTCCGGTCCCGAGCGCGGCTGCGGCGCGGGATGCGACCTCCCGGCCCCACGCGGTGCCCGGCGCCAGGATCGCCCACGGGTCGATCGCCCGAGCCCACACCACGACCCCGGCCGCGGTGTCCTGCTCGTTGGCGAGCGTGATGCCCTCGAGGTGCACGATCGAGTCGGCACCCCACGCGCCGAGTTCGTCGAGCGCATCGGATTCGAGCGGCTCGGTGACGATGGCGACCGGTGACGCATCGAGGTCCCGCGCGGCACCCAGCAACTCACGGGTCAGTCGGGCGCGGTCGGGTTCCACGATCACGCCGATCTCGACGGCCTGGAGATCGGCGACGGGGGCCACGGAACCGCGGTCGAAATCGGTGTCGACGGCAGGGTCGAGCGCACGCCGTTCGTTGAGGAGCGCAACTGCGGCCTCGACCTGTCGTGCGATGGATGCGGTGGGGTCGACGCGACCGAGTCGAGCCGAGGGAACGTGACGCGTCTCGTCGACGCGGGTGGGGCTCGCAGCGGCACCCCACGGACCGGGCCCGAGCTCGATGGCGGTGATCACACGGATCCGGTCGGCCGGTACCGCGGCCCGACCGTCCGGGTCCACCTTGCACGGGTCGATGAGTCGCTCGGCCGTACTGACCACCGCCGGCAATGATGCGCGGACCTGGGCCCAGCCGTCGTCGTGTTCGGCGCGGATGTCGAGCACGCCCTCGGTGAGGGTGAGGTGGCGGGCACCGGTCACGAACGGGAGGCCGAGGAGCTGCGCGATCTCGGGCCCGACCTGGCCGGTATCGGCATCGACCGAGTTACGGCCGGCGAGGACGAGATCGAACGGCCCGGTGCGGTCAAGCGCACCCGCGAGCGCCCGGGCAGTGGCGAGTGTGTCCGAACCGGCGAACGCGGGATCACTGACCAGCACGCCGTCGATCTCCACGCCGCGGGCGCTGCCCCACGCGATGGCCTCGCGAAGTGCATCCTCGGCGGAGGGTGGCCCGAGCGTGAGCACGGTCACCGACCCGTCGTGGGTGTGGGCGAGTTCGACGGCCTGGGCCACCGCGCGCCGGCAGTAGGCGCTCATCTCGAGATCGAGCCCCGTCCGGACGAGCCGGCCATCGGCACCGAGGGCCATCTCTTCGAAGGCCGGGATCTGTTTGACCAGGGCGGCGATGCGGAGGCTCATCGGCGGGCGATGCTACGACCCGGAGTCACGCCAACGTCGCAAGTGCCTCGAGTTGCTCGCAGTAGTGCTCGCGGGAGTGATGGACGAGCCGGACCGCGAGACCGGTTGCGCCTGCGACCTGCATCCGCTCGAGCTGGTCGGCGACGCGTTCCGGCTCGGAGGACGGGTCCCACGGGCGGTCGTTCTGGAGCACGACCTCGAGCGGACGGTCGCGTGCGGCCCAGGCATCAGTGGCATGAGCGCGGGTGAGGAGTTCGGCGATGTCGGACGTGCGCAGACCGAAGGGTGCCCAGGCGTCACCGAGTTCGACGGCGCGGCGGAGGGACCGGGCCGTACGACCGCCGACCCACAGGGGGACGTGCGCTTGGATCGCGTGAGGTTCGACGACGACGTCGCGGAAGGCGAAGGAGTCGCCGTCGTAGTGCGGTTCCGGCTCGCCGAGCGCGGCGCGCAGTGCTCGCATGGCGTCGTCGGCGACGACGCCGCGTCCGGCGAACTCGGCGCCGAGGAGGGCGAACTCCTCTTCGAGCGAGCCGGAGCCGACGCCGAGAATGACGCGTCCACCGCTCACGACGTCGAGCGTCCCGTACCGCTTCGCGATGGCCAGCGGGTGGTGGTACCCGAGGACGAGGACGAAGGTCGCGAATCGAATGGTGACGGTCCGGGCCGCGAGATAACCGAACACTGCGAGCGGATCCCAGTAGGTGGCGCCGCGCACCGGTGCGACGTCGACCGGCACCGCAACGTGTTCGGAGCACGTGCAGAAGTCGTAGCCGAGACTCTCGGCGACGGTGACCACGGCGGCGATGTCGGCGATGCCGGCGGTCTCCTCCCACGTTGCGTGCGCGCCGGGAAGCCGGGTCACGACCGGGGTGACGATGCCCATGCGGAAGTCCGTCGGTATGGCCACGCGGTGTTTCTACCGCGTCGGTCGAGGCTCCGAGGCCACCGCTAGCCTCGCCTCCGCACCGGCGGCACGCAGAACGGAGTGACAGTGGAGCGAGGAGCCTGGGTGCGGATGCTCGGTGCCGGAGCGGTGGTTGCCCTCGCCGCAGCAGCGTGCTCGTCGAGCGCGGCACCGAAGTCGGCGCCGACCTCGTCCCCGGCGGTCGCCGGCAACCCGTGTGCCTGGCCGACAATCGCGAACCGGAACGTCAACAACATCGCCTATCCCGACACCAACGCGACCTACTGGGTGTTGGGATATCGCCTGGCCCCCGGCGAGAACCTCGAACTGCACGGAACGTTCCCGAACGCTCGCTACATGTCGTTCATCACTTACGGGCCGAGCGGCGGCGTGATCGACGTGCTGACTGATCGCGACATCCGTCCGGATGCGGGAAGCTCGAACCCGTTCGCTCCCACGCCACGCGGATCGAGTGCCAAGCACCGCTACCGCGTGCAGGTTCGGTCCGAGGCGACGAGCGCCGTGAACACCGTGAGTGCGGTGGACGTGGCGTCGCCGGCGATCGCAGCACCGACCGCGTCGGGCGTGCGACCGCTCGGCACCGGAAGGGAAGGTGTGCCGGGCGTCGTCACCGGAACGCTCATCTACCGCATGTACGTACCGACCCAGCCCAAAGATCCCGCGGGCGGTGCGCAACTGCCGGCGGTCACGTTGGTGCGGGCGAACGGTACGAAGACCGCGTACGCGACCTGTACCAAGCAGGGCAAGGCACCGAACGGCGAAGCGATCGTGCGCAAGAACGGACCGGCGACGGACCGTCCCGCGCCAGCCGAGCCGGTGTTCATCCGGCCGGAGTCGAACGGGAACAACCTGTATCCCAACCCGGACAACGTCTACGTGGCGACGATCACGCACTACGAGCCGGGTCGGCTGGTGGTGGTCCGTGGCCATGCGCCGACCTTCCCAGATACGCGTGGGGGTGCCGTCATCTCGGGTCAGGAGCAGGTGCGCTACTGGTCGATGTGCACCAACGAGTACCGCAAGCCCTACCCGGTGTCGGCGTGCGTCGCCGACCAATCGGTGAAGCTCGACGCGAACGGTGACTACGCGTTCGTCGTCTCGACGCGCGTGGAACGGCCGGCGAATGCGACCGCCACCAACGGCGTGACCTGGATCGAATGGGGCAGCACCAAGGTCGACATGCTGCTCTTGCTCCGCAACATGCTGGCGAACCCCGACTTCTCCCAGTCGGCGATCAAACTGGCGCCGGGTGCCCTCGCGACGTCGACGATGGGGCAATACGCCCCGCGCGGTACGTACTGCCCGGTCGCCACCTTCGCCCAGGGTGGAGTCACCGCCTGTTGACGGACCCGGACCGGTGGCACGACCTGCGTTCGCCGGTCCGACCTCGGACCAATACGCTGCCGGGCCATGGGTTGTGGCTGTGTGCTGGCGTTGTTCGCGATGGCGTCGCCGCGCTTGGCGGTGTTCTTCGTCTGGTTGTTCACCGATCGGATGGGGATCGCGTTCGAACACTTCTGGATGGGCTTGGTCGGTTTCCTGTTCCTCCCGTGGACCACGCTCGCCTGGTCGCTCTGTTACGCGCGGGGCACCGGCGTGACCGGCTTCGGTTGGATCCTCGTGATCGTTGCCCTCATCGTGGATCTCGGGACCTACGGCGGTTCGTCCCAGATGCAGCGCCGTCGCAACGCTGCATGACGGATTGCGTGACGCGGTTCGCAGCCATGTGCGGGGATCGATGAACCGTCGTCGGCCTTGGACCATCGGACTCGCGGCCGGCGCGGGTTACCTGCTCGGCACGATTCCATCGGCTGACGTCGCGACGCGCTGGGCGACTCGCGGATCGGTCGATCTCCGATCTGTCGGGTCTGGGAACCCCGGAGCATTCAATGCCCTCGGCGTGCTCGGTCGGCGGTGGGGCGCAGCGGTCGGTGTCGCCGACGTCGGGAAAGGCGCGGCGGCCGCATTCGTCGGGCGCGCGGTCGCCGGTGATCTCGGCGCGCACGTCGGAGGTACCGCGGCGATCGTCGGTCACTGCTACCCGGTGTGGTCCGGGTTCCGCGGCGGCAAGGGGGTCGCTACCGGGATCGGTCAGTTCCTGGCGACGTTCCCTGCCGCGCTCCCGGTCGAGGTGGTGGTGGGGAGTATCGGCGCGCTGTCGCCGCGGCGGCGAGCACTCGCGATCTCGATCGCGCTCGGTGCCGGTTGGGTCGGGAGCGGTGTGGTGTGGGCGAGGCGCGGGTGGCCGAACCTCTGGGGTCCGGAGGCGTCGATGGCGATGCCGATCGCAGCGGTCACCTCATCGGTGATCGTGCTGCACCGCTTCGTCACCGATCGCCCGCCGCGCCCTCCGCTCGACGCCGTGCCTGCCACTCCCGCCTGACGTTCAGACAGCGCCGCCGGGGAGGGCTGAACCGCCAGACCCCCGCCGTGACGATCGCCGGCCATCCGAACGCGAGGTAGGAGAGCGCGGCGGCTCGGCGCCACGGAAGCGGATGACCGAACGTGTCCCAGAGGTGCGGGTGGACCCGATGGACATCGCGCAGCGTCCAGCGGAGCGCGGGGAGACCCACGACGTAACCCGCGACGACGAAAACGACGAACTCCACTCTTGCTCCCTGCCAGGCGCCCCTCGTGCGGGGTCCATTGTGCCGGATCAGGGGGCAAAGCCGTCGAATCGGGCCGATCCGGGGTGAGGAACGGGACACCATCCGGCGTCTCGGGGTCGTGCATCACGTTCTGGCGACCGTGCTGGTCGCTCTGCGATCACGACGGTCGCCAGAACCATTCTGGACCGTGGGCGTGCCTACGAAGAACGCTGCACCATCCGCAGGGCCTTCTTGGCGATGATGTTCTTCTGTATCTCGGTCGCGCCGGCGCCGATCGACGTGTACCGCTGCCAGGAGTAGTTCCGGGCGTGGACGCCGCCGTCGACCGCGCCGGGGCCACCCTTCACGATCAGACCTTCGGGGCCGAGGAGATCGACGGCCAGCTCGGCGAGGGTCTGCGCGATCGACGACCACTGCAGCTTCGCGAGGGGGACCTCGGGCCAGTTGGGCTGACCCTTGCTGATCTTCGTGAG
>JBBQXR010000002.1:0-26973 GCA_038209455.1 Acidimicrobiia bacterium | reverse complement strand
AACGAGTCGAGCACGCTCAGGTCGGGGGGCTCGGGCGCGCCGGTCGGGGTCGCTTGGTCAGGCTCCATCCGGCCGACGATAGCGGCGGTGGGCGCGGTTCAGATGAGTCGCGACTCGAGGATCTCGACCGCACCGTCGAGGGCGGCCACCACGCGATCGAGTCGCGCCACCGGATCGTCCTCGCGAAGGATCTCGACCACGTCGAGCGGGCCGACCGGCGCGACCGCGATCGCGTCCCACCCGGCCTGCACCGGATCGTCCGCCAGCTCGATCGCGTCGGGGACCTCGACCCCGATGTCCCGCGCGGCGGCAAGGATCCGGTCCATCCGCTTGACCACCGCGGCGCGCCGCTCCAGCGCGTCCGCACCGATCTCGGGGTCGACCAGCAGCTTGACGACGGCGCGCGGGTAGGGGTCGTCGGTCAGCCACTCCACGACCCGGAAGCGGTCGGTGCCCACTGCAGTCATCACGTACCGACCGTCGGGAGTGGACGCCAACTGGTCGATCCGCGCCGCGGTTCCGGTGTCGAAGCGGACGTCACCGCCACCCACCTCGGACCCGCGTTCGATGAGAACGACGCCGAAACCCTGGTCCGCTTCGAGGCACGCCTCCACGAGCGCCCGGTACCGCGGTTCGAACACCTGGAGCGCGAGTACCTGACCCGGAACCAGCGGCGAACCGAGGGGAAACATCGCCAGTTCGGTCGGGCCTGCCGTCGCGTCGCCTATGAGTTCGCCCATCAGTTGGACTGCGATCGGTACGCGGTCGCCAACGCGGCCCATCGATCGCGGTCAGCGCCCTCACCGCCTGCCACCAACCCATCCAGCACCGCCGCCGCGTCTGCCGTGGCACCGACCGCGGCGAGCACCTCTGCCGTCCGTTCCCGCTCCTCCGGCGGGATCTCGGGGAACGCCAACCGCAGCTGCGCGGCCCAGCGGGCGTTCGGAGAGCGACGTCGGGCGTAGGCATGCTGCAAGTTGGTGATCATCCGCAACAGCATCAGCCGGGACCCGGTGCGATCCAAGTACTGATCCGCGAATCGCGCCTGGGTGCCGTGCGCCGCGGCGAACCTCGCGCGGCAACCGGCGCGATCCAACGACGCGCCTGCATGGAACGGATCGACGAACTCATCGGGTGCCCCGGTGACCCCGACCAGGAAATGACCGGGCATACCGACACCGTGCAGTGGCACACCGATCCGACGCCCCACCTCGATCATCAACACGCTCAGCGCGATCGGCAGACCGAGCCGGCGGTCGATCACGTCGGGGAGGAACGAGTTTCGGGGGTCGTCGTAGTCGGCCGTGTTCCCGGCGAACGCCCAGTCGACGAACAGCACCCGGGCCAACCCGGCCGGCGTGCGGGAGTACTCGAACGCCAACGCGGCCGCGGCGAGTTCGTCGAGGCGGGCGAGCCACATCTCGACGTCGATCCCGGTGGCGGTCGCCGCGATCAGGAGCGCGCCCTCGTCGAGCGGCGGTTCCTCACCGGCCGTTGCGACCAGCACCCGGAATCGTTCCGCCGCCTCGACATCCACGCCGGCGACCGTACCGCGCGTCGCTCATCTCGAACCCGTACCGTGCGTCAGTAGTGTCGACGCCATGGCTGGCAAGCAGGCGCACCGCGAACTGCACGACACCGTCGCGTTGCGGCTGCGCGGGGCCGGGCAACGGGTCACCGGCGGGCGGACCGCGATCGTCGACGTCCTGGCCGGCGCAGCCCGGCCATTGACCATCCCCGAGATACAACACCGAGCGGCGGATCTCGCGACCAGTTCCGCGTATCGCAACCTGCTCGTCCTGGAAACGGTCGGGGTCGTCCACCGGATCGTCACCACCGACGACCACGCCCGTTACGAGCTGGCCGAGGACCTCACCGAGCACCATCACCACCTGATCTGCTCCGCCTGCGGAACGGTGGAAGACGTACCCGCGTCCAGCCGGCTCGAGCAATCGGTCCAGAAAGCAGCCGACGAGATCGCGCGGCGGACTGGGTTTCGCACCCAGCACCACCGCGTCGATCTCGTCGGCCTGTGTCGCCGGTGCGCCTGAGCGCGCCCGGCCGGCGGAACGGGTTCCGCTACTTCTTCTTGCTGCGCGCGTAGAGAGCGGCACCGCCACCGACGACGACGACTGCGGCGATGATGCCGATGATCACGCCGGTCGAGCTGCTGTCACTCGACTTCTTGGTCGTGGTCGCGGCCGCGGTCGTGCTCGGGGTATCGGCCGCCGGCTTCTTACCGCTGAGGTCCAGGATCGGAGTCGGGTTCTCCGGCTCCGGACCACCTGCGGGGTTCGGCTCGACCCAGCGGATCACATCACCGTTGGTGCAGTTCTGGAGCGCGGTGAACGTGATCGTCTTGGTGCCGGTCGCAACTTTCCCGAGGCTCAACGCGAAATCCTGGGACGCATCTCCGGTGAGCGTCCCGGTGAACGTCACCTTGGTGACGGCACCCGACGCCGGGTCCTTGTCGACCTGGGAAGTCCAACCGGTGACCGGGTCGACCGTGACGGTGTCGAGCGCCGGCGTCGCGGGGAAGTCGAGCGCGAGACTCGACGTGTCTGACTTGACGCATTCGTTCGGCACGGTGAGCGTGGCCTTGGCGGTGCCATCGGCACCGACGCCACCGTCCGATGCGATCTCGACGTGGGCGCCGGCCACGGCCGGAAGCGCGACGAGCGCGATACCGAACGCGAGCGAAGCCAACAAAGTCTTGCGGATCATTGCTACCCCTTTTTGGATGGATGATGGATCGGGAGAGTGTGGGCCTCGCCGGCTCAGCCGACCGGGACCGGGGTCGAGGCGGTGGCCGACTTCACGTCGGTGACGAAAGCAGTGAGGTTCAGTTGCCACGTGCCCGGGAACGGCACCTTGATGGCGTCGCCGAAGTAGAAGCCGCGGTCCTGGTGGTCGAGCGGGATTGCGATCGGCGGAATTCCGCGCGACGGCAGCGACAGCGATGCCTTCAGCGCGACCACGTCCTGGGGAACCCCGGCCTTGTTCAGCACGGTGAGGTGCAACTGGTTCGGGACGCCCGCGGTCGGGGCACTCTTGAAGTCGCCCGGCCCGAAGTGGATCTCGAACGAGACCGGTCCCGCCGGCAGCGTCACCGCGACCGGACCCGTCGGCCCCACCTTGTGTGGCGGCGACGTGTTCACCAGCATCGCCGTCAACGCCAGGATCACCGCACCGAAGACCAGCTCGCCCCGGACACTGCGCTTCAGCCGGGACTGGTGCCCGCCGGATGGTGGGGGCGGGGCGTCGTCGCGCACCATGGTCGTCACACCACCGCCAGGGACCTCGCCACCCGGCGGCACGATCGCGCCGACCTCGGCGAGCTGCGGGTTCTTGGCGTTGCCGACGATGCCGAGCCCCGGACCGTGGACCAGCCGCCGACTCCAGGCGGCGATCAGCAGGATCGCGGCGAAGCCGATGAGCTTGAGGATCAGGATCCGGCCGTAGTTGCTGTCCCACAGCGCGCTGAAGGGTTGGAGTTGCCGGATGGCTTGGAACGTCCCGGTCGCGGTGATGAGCACGACGGCACCCAACGCGAGTCCGGAGAACCGTTCGGCCACACGCGCGTAGGAGTGCTCATCGGTGCGCGCGATGGCGAGCATGACCAGCCCGCCGAGCCACACCGACATCGCGAGCACGTGAAACATGTCGGCCGGCAGTGCGAGTGCAGTCCACCGACCGGTCGACGCGTGCCCGGCGAGCCCGGGAGTCGCCGAGAGCGCGAGCCCGACCGCGCCCGCGGCTGCGAACCACCAGCCGGGGAGCGGTCCGCGATGGCGCACCATCATCCGCAGGAGGAGAGCAGCGAGCACGAGCAGCACGAGACGCGCGACCCAGACCTTGCCGAAGCGGGTATCCCAGACGGCCGACATCTGGTTCGTCGAGAAGACCTCGCCCAGCCCTTTGTCCGAGGTGTACGGACCTTGCAGCAGGAACCCACCGATGGTGCTCACCGCGGTAAGGACAAGTGATCCCTTCAGCAGTTGACGCACCCGGAGCACTGCCCGGCCTTCGGGCCAGAGGTAGGCCGCGAACCAACCGGCGCCGAGCAGGAGCGCGAGCCCGACGAACACGCCGAAACGCATCACACCGAGCAGCACCCCGACGGTGCGGTCACCATGTTCGGCCTTACTCACGTTTGCGGTCTGCGCCTGGGCGGCCTTGCCCGAAGCGTCGGCCTGGTAGCCCCAGGTGAACGCGCCTTGCACGGGATGGGAGTCGGCCGAGGTCGCCTGCCAGGCCACCGTGTAGAGGCCCTTGTTCAGCTTCGGGAGGCTCACCTCGACCGCATCGCTGTTGCCATTGGGATGCCGCGGGGAACCGGTCGAGATGGTGTTGCCGTTGCTGTCGAACACTCGGATGCCGTCGGAGCGGACGTCGACATGTTCGCTGAACGTGAGCGTGACCGACTTCGGCGCCACATTCAGCGACGCCGATGCGGCGGGACTGGTGTCCTCGAGTACTGCATGGGCGAAGGCCGGCGCAGCCAACGCGAACAGGACCGTGAAGGTGACGACCACGAAGACGAGCGCACGCCGGGTCCGGCGCCGCACGCGGTTCATCGGAGCACCGGGTGGCGGTGGCCAGAGTCCGAGGTGAGTTCGTCGTGACTGCGGGCGATCAACCAGACGACGGCGAAGCCCGCGATGTCGGCACCGTGCGCGATCGCGGTCCCCGGCATCGCGTGCCCAGCCATCAGATCGTCGACGCAACTCCAGACGAGCCCGACCACCAGGACCGCGAGCATGGGGATCAACGCCCGGGCCCGCTCCGGCTGCCACGCCACCGCGAGGAGTCCGACCGCGAGCGCAGCGGAGAACACACCGATGTGGCGGGCGTCGGTCACGCCCATCCCGGGCATGGAGGCGCCCAGGCCCAGGATCAGCGGCACCGCGGCAACCAGCTGCACCAAAGCGATGACCAACGTCGTGATCCGTAGCCAGCGCATGTGATCGGCAGCCACCGACACCTTCGCGTGCTCGGGCAGCGCGGCCAGGATGGCGCGGGTCCGGTCGATCTCCGGAGTCGCGGGCTGGATTCGCACCATACGGTGCAGGTCCGACACGTCGGCGGAGTAGGCCCGACACGCCGTGCACTCGGCCAGGTGCACCCGTACCGTGGAGTCCGGGAGTCCAGGGGTCTCCCCGTCGAGATTGGCCGAGACCGAAGACCTGATGTCAGAGCAGTCCATGCTGGATAGTCGGTCAGGAGGCCGAAAGAGTTCCCGCCGGCGAGAAAAAGTCTTCCGTGACGAGCCGAATACCGCCGGTGGTGACCGCCCGGTAACGTCGCCGCCCGTGGATCGGCTCACCAGCTCACTGCTTGCCGCCCGTGATGGTGACGACCTCGCGCTTGCCGACGCAATCCGGCTGGGCCAGGCCGAGGTCGCCCGCTTCCTTCGCCCCCTCGTCGACGCCAGCGACCTCGACGATGTGGTCCAGGACACGTTCATCCGTGCGTACCGTTCCCTACCCCGGTTCCGCGGTGACGCGAGCGGCCGAACCTGGCTCCTCGTGATCGCCCGGAGGGCGGCGGCTGACGCGCTCCGGACCAAGACCCGGATTCGGCGCACCGACCGGCAGACCGCCACCGAAGCCGACGGATCGATGCTCGATGCCGCGCTCGCCCTGCAGTCACTCGTCGACGGACTCGATACCGACCGTCGTGAAGCCTTCGTCCTCACCCAGATCGTCGGATGTTCCTACGCCGAGGCAGCCGCGATCTGTGGTGTCCGCATCGGCACCATCCGCTCGCGGGTCGCCCGCGCGCGTGAGGCGCTCCTCGAACAGGTTCACGCAGCCCGGAGCGCATGACGACCCGAGCGAGCCGGATCTCCCCTCGCATCCTCGTCGCCATCGGGGCATTCCTGATCCCACTCGGGATTGCGGCCCCGGCCGGCGCCCATGGGGTCAACGGTCCCCCGGCGAGCAACTACGCCACCCGCATCGACGAAGTCGTCCCTGTAACTCCGGCCACCGAGGTGACACTCGCACCGGACCGTGAGTCGATCTCGCTGCGAGTGGTCGGAAGGGCTCGCGTCGTGGTGTCCGGGTACCGCGGCGAGCCGTACCTACGGATCGACGCTCACGGCGTCTGGGAAAACCGCTCGTCCCCGGCCGTGGCCCTCAACCGGTCTCGCATCCCGACGACCATGCACCCGGTGACGCGGATCGCCGCACCGCACTGGGTACGGATCTCGTCGCACCCTTCGATCACCTGGCACGACCACCGGACGCACTGGATGGGCGGCATCACGCCCGCCGTCGTGCGCCACGACCCCGACCACCGCCACACGATCACCACGTGGTCGATCCCGATCCGGATCGACGGCCGCAACGCCGTAATCGCCGGGGCCATCGATTGGCGGCCACCACCCGCCTCGTGGCCGTGGTGGGTCCTCGCCGCTGCGCTCGCCGGCGCGGTGGTCGTCGGCGGCCGGCACGCTCGCGGGGCTCGGATCCTGGGCGCGGTCCTCGCGATCATGGCGGTGGCCGAGACGGCGCACCTCTGGGGCAGCTGGCCCTTCTCCGATTCCTCGTTCGGGGGCCGCGTCGGTGAGGCACTGCCGTCGCTCGGAGCGATCGTGGCGTGTGTGGGCGCGCTCGTCTGGTTGGCGCGACGTGGCGTGTGGTCGGCCGCGCCGATGCTGGTCCTCGCCGGACTCTTCGTCTTCGTGAGCGGCGGCGCGGCCGATCTCGCCACGCTCTCGCATGCCTTCGTCCCGAGCCGCCTGGACCCGGCCTTGGCCCGCGTGCTGGTCACCCTCGCGCTCGGTCTGGGTATCGGGACCGCGATCGTCGGACTCACGCGACTGCGAGCAGTGCCGGCGGAGACCTGAGAGGCTGCGCCCATGACCTCGATCTTCACTCGCATCATCGCCGGCGAGCTGCCCGGACGGTTCGTCTGGCGTGACGACCACTGCGTCGCGTTTCTCTCGATCAATCCGCTCCGACCGGGTCACACCCTCGTGGTGCCGCGCGCCGAGGTCGACCATTGGATCGACCTCCCACCCGACGAGAATGCCCACCTCATGCGGGTCGCGCAGGAGATCGGGCGGGCGGAGATGGCGGCGTTCTCGCCCACCCGGGTGGCCCTGCTGATCGCCGGGCTCGAGGTGCCCCATGTGCACCTGCACGTGGTCGCGATCGACTCGGAGAGCCAAATGAGTTTCGCCAACGCCAATCCGTCCCCCGCGCCCGAAGCCCTCGACGATGCCCAAGCTCGCATCGTCGGCGCACTCGAGACCCTCGGCCACGCCCACCCTGCCGGCTGAACGCCGACGCCCTCAGCGACAAACGAGCGCGGCACGCAACGCGGCCAGATTGCGATGCATCGCCGCGAGGTAGCTCGCGAATCCATGGCCACCGTGTGGCGGTGACTCGATCGGACTGAGCACCCGGGTCCGCACCCCCGCCTCGTGCGCCAGGGTCTCGGCGACGCGTGGCGAGACGAGCTCCTCCGTGAAGACCGTCGTCACGTGATCGCGGCGCACGAGATCGGCGAGCTCGGCGAGCCGACGAGGATCGGGATCCTGCTCCGGATCGATTCCCGCGATCGCGACCTGGCGCAACCCGTACCGGCGCGCCAGCCGGCCGAAGGCGTCATGCGCAGTCACGAACACGCGGCGTTCACAGTGGAGCAGCCCCCGACGGAACTCGGCGTCGAGCGATTCCAAGGACGCGATCATCGCTGGCTGCCGGGCGTCGATCACCGGTCGGAGCTTCGGCTCGGCCCGCGCCAGACCGGTGGCGAGGATCCGCGTGACGTTCTCCATCGTGAGCGGATCGAGCCAGACGTGCGGGTCGGAGGGCTGGCGAAGTCGATCCAGCACGTCGACCGTGTTCCGGTCCCGGTGCGCAGCCGCACGCTCCACCGCAGGTTGGAAGCCATGACCCATCACGGCCACGAAGTCAGCGTCGAGGATCGCGTCGACCTGATCGGTGGTCGGCTCGAGGTCGTGCGGCTCGACGCCCGGCGGGGTGAGGTCATGGACCGCCAGGCTCGGTCCCCCGAGCGCGCCGACCGTCGCCGCGATCGGGAAGAACGCCGCCACCGCCGACGGTCGGGAGCGGTCGACACCCGGGTGGGATCCGCACGCGGCCGCGCCGAACACGGTCACCGCCAGGAGTGCAGCGATCCTGCGCATTCGGCTCCCTCGTCGCCTCACTGAGAATGGTTCCCAGGACGACGCCACGATAGTATTGGGAATCAGTCTCATTACGCCACCTCCGGTGCTCACGGCGCGCAACCTGTCGTTTTCGTACGACGGACCGACCGTCGTCCGCGACGTCGGCTTCACGCTGGCGCCCGGAGAGTTCGTGGCGCTGGTGGGTCCGAACGGGTCGGGCAAGTCCACGCTCCTGCGCATGCTGCTCGGCCTCCTCGAACCCGCCACCGGATCGGTCGAACTCTTCGGCGATCCGCCTCGGGACCTGACGGTGCCGGGCCGCCTCGGTTACGTGCCGCAGCGGGGCCGCCTCGCACCGGAACTCCCCACGACGGTCCGCGAGGTGGTGGCCGGCGGGCGCATGTCGCGGCGGGCATGGTGGCGGCGACCCACCGCCGCCGACCGCGACGCAGTGGACCATGCGCTCGGTGCCGTCGCCCTGACGGACCTCGCGTCGCGGTTGGTGACCGAACTCTCCGGCGGACAACAACAGCGCGCCCTGATCGCCAAGGCCCTCGTGGCCGATCCGGAACTGCTTATCCTCGACGAACCCGTCGCCGGAGTCGACGCCGAATCGCAACGCCTCTTCCGCGACTCGCTCGTGCATCTCGTGCGCGAACACCACACGACGGTGCTGCTCGTCTCGCACGAACTCGGGGCCGTCGCATCCGACCTCGACCGGGTGATCGTGCTCAAGCAGCGCGTGCTGTTCGACGGCGCGCCCGCCGACCTCGCGGCGCGGGGCGTGAGCCTCGGGATCCACGCCGAAGACCTGCCGCTCTGGCTCGAGGAGTTGCAGTGAACCTCCCCCTCCCCTGGCCGTTCGACCGCGAGTACATGCAGCTGGCCCTCGTCATCGGCCTGATCGTCGGGGCGTGCGCGCCCCTCGTCGGCACCTTCCTCGTCGACAAGCACCTCTCGCTCATGGGCGACGGCATCGGCCACCTCGCGTTCGCCGGCGTCGCGGGCGGGCTCCTGCTGTCGGTGTCGCCGATCTGGACCGCGCTCGTCGTCGCGGTGCTCGGTGCCCTGGCAGTCGAGTGGTTGCGCGCCCGGGGCAACACGTCCGGCGACCTCGCCTTGTCGCTCTTCTTCTACGGAGGCATCGCGGGCGGTGCCGTCCTCGCCAGCCGTGCGGCGACCGACGGCATCACGGTGAACGTCGTGCCATACCTCTTCGGATCGATCCTCACCGTCACCGCCAGCGACGTGTGGATGGTGCTGGCGATCGGCGCACTCATCGTGGTGTCGGTCGCGCTCGCCCACCGGGCCTGGTTCACCATCGGCATCGACCAGGAATCCGCGGCAGTCATGGGCCTCCCCGTGCGGACGCTGAACGCGCTTCTCGCGGTCCTCACCGCGGTCACGATCGTCGCAGCGACCCGCATCGTGGGCGTGCTCCTCGTCGCCGCGCTCATGGTCCTTCCGGTCGCGTCCGCCCGCCTCGTTGCGAGGTCGCAGGTCCAGACGCTCCTCCTCTCGGCCGCGGTCGGCGTCGTCTCGGTGATCCTCGGACTGTCGGCCGCCCGCATCTGGGGCCTCGCCCCCGGCGGCACCATCGTGCTGGTGAGCGCGGCGATCTTCGGTGTGGTCGCCGTCGTGCGCGGTTCCACCGGCGGTGCCCCCATCGGCCACCACTGACCCGACCCGAACTCCGGGCGTTCATCACTTCGGATGCGCGGCGCGCGCCGCAGGTGACCAACGCTGAGGGTCCGGGGCGGGGTTAGCCTCCGGGCCGTGCGACTCGGAGGAGAGCTGGCGCTGGTCACCGGTTCGACCGCCGGCATCGGCAAGGCGATCGCGATGCGGTTCGCGGCCGAAGGGGCCGCCGTGGTCGTCACGGGCCGCAACGCCGGCCGAGCGGACGCCGTCGTCGACGTCATCCGCGCGACGGGTGCCACTGCATTCGCGGTTATGGCCGACCTCGGCGACGAAGCGGAATGCACCCGCCTCGTTGCGGCCGCCGTCGAGCAGTTGGGCGGGCTGACCGTCCTCGTGAACAACGCGGTCGCGGGGATCGTCGACGAACATGATGCTCCGGTGGCCGACCTCACGACCGCGGCGTGGGACGCGACCCTCCGGGTGAATCTGAGCGCTCCGATGTGGCTCTGTCGCACCGCGATCCCGGCGATGCGCGCCGCCGGCCACGGCTCGATCGTCAACGTCTCGAGTCGCCAGGCCGAGCGGGCGAGTGCCGGCCTCGCCGCGTACATCGCCACCAAGGCCGGCCTGAACGGACTCACCCGGTCCATTGCCGTGGACGAGGCCGCGTACGGGATCCGGTGCAACACGGTGAGTCCCGGGTACGTCGTCAACGAGCGGCGCGACGCCGAGATCACCCCGGAACGCCGCGCTCGACTCGAAGCCATGCACCTCACCCGCCTCGGCGAGGCCGACGACGTCGCGCACGCGTGCGTCTACCTCGCGAGCCGCGAGAGCGAGTTCCTCACCGGCGCCAACCTCCCGCTCGACGGCGGCGGGAGTGCAGCACGCGGTGCGGTGCTGGGATGAGCGGCGCGCCGTGATGCACGACCGCGTCTCGGTGAGCGCGATCTGCACCTTCGGATTGACGTTGGAGGAAGACCTCGCCTTCTGGCGCGAGCACGCCATCACCAACGTGGGGGTGAGTGTCGCCAAGCTCGAACGCTTCGGGTGGGACGACGGGCTGGCCCGGGTCGTCGACGCCGGCCTGCGGGTCACGAACCTCATCGGGCTCGGTCCGTTCCAGCTCGCCCACCCGGAGCGCTGGGGTGCGCAACAGGAACGGCTCGTGCGCGCACTCGAGGTCGCCCGGGCAGTCCGTGCGGAATGTCTCGTGTTCACGACGGGACCGGCCGGACCCCTCGTTTGGGATGCTGCGGCCGACGCGTTGGAGACCGCGATCGCCCCGGTGCTGGCCGAAGCCCGCGCGCTCGGCATCCCGTTCGCGATCGAACACACGAACTCCCTCCGCGTCGACGTCGGGTTCGTTCACACCTTGGCCGACGCGATCGACCTGGCCCGCCGGCTCGACACCGGGGTGTGCATGGAGATCAACGCGTGTTGGGCCGAACGCGATCTCACGGGAACGATCGACCAGGGGGTCGACCGGCTGCGCCTGGTCCAGGTGAGCGACTTCGCGATCGGGACGCTCTCCACCCCGAACCGGCTCGTGCCCGGCGACGGCGACATCCCCCTCGGCCGCATTCTCGGCGCGGTCCTCGCCGCCGGGTACCGCGGGTGTTTCGACCTCGAACTGATCGGGCCGGCGATCGACGCCGAGGGCTACGCCACCGCGGTCCCGCGTGCAGTGGAGGAACTCACCCGGCTGCTGACGGCCGCCGGAGCCTGACGCAGCGCGCCGATCTCAGCGCGGCGGTCCCCACTCGACGGCCGCGGCGCGCGGCTCCGGCGGGATGGCGCGGCCTTCCACCACTGCGACCGCATCCCAGTAGAACTCGGGGAACGGCACCACCACGCCGTCGCGTACGAGGAGTTGCACCGCCCACGCGCGGGCGACGGTGAGATCCCGTGCCGCGTCGACGATGCGCTGCTCCACGATCTTCGCCTTCCCCCGGCGGGCCGAGACGCGGACACAGCCGACCAGGTTGTCGTCGATCGTCGCTTCACGGTCGTACGCGATGTGCAACTCCCGTACCACCACGGTGAGAGCCTCAGCGCGGAGATGGTCGCGCCACGGTTCGCCCGGTCCGGAGAAGATGTACGCCACCCGCAGGTCGTTGAGGATCCGCGCCACTGCGGCGTTGTTGAGGTGGCCCTGGTGGTCGATGTGTTCGGGCGTGAGGGGTACCGGGCGGACAAAGTGGTACCCCTCGGTACCCGTGAGAGTCATGCCCACATGAACGCGCCGCCGTCGGCCATGAAGGTGTGGCCGGTCAGGTAGCGGCACGCGTCCGAGCACAGGAACCAGGCGAGCGGACCCATGTCGGTCTCGGGATCACCCTGGCGTCCCATCGGACAGTTCTCCACGAAAATCCGGTAGCCCTCGCTCTGCTTCGCGGCGTCGCCGTGGTGGTCGGCCGCCGCGGGTGCGATGCAGTTGACGACGATGCCGTCGGGCGCCCACTCCCGCGCCGCCGTGCGCGTCAAGGCGCGGATGGCCTCCTTCGACGCGTTGTACGCGCCGAAGCCGCGACCGCCGGTGATCCCCATCGACGAGGCGAAGTTCACGATGCGGCCCCACCCCTGCGCCGCCATGTGCGGATACACCGCCTGCATCGCCCACAACGTGCCCTTGACGCCCGACGTGTAGAAGACGTCGACGTCCTCCGCGCTGACGTCGGCCATCGCGGCCATGGGGCGGAAGGTCTGCGCGTTGTTCACGATGCCGTCGACGCGGCCGAACCGTTCGAGAGTCGCGGCCACCATCGCGTCGATCTGCTCGCGTTCCATGATGTTGGTCTGTACGCCGAGGGTCTCGACCCCGAGGTCGCGGAGTTCGGCGACCGCCGCGTCGAGCAGGTTGGCCTTCCATTCGGCCACCACCACCTTCGCCCCACCGAGGCCGAGGTGGCGCGCCATTCCGAGCCCCACGCCCCGACCGGAGCCGGTCACGATGATCACCTTGTCCTCGACCTCGTGCATCGCGGCCGTGCGTCGATCGATCATTCCGCCTCCGGGTTCGCTGGTGGCTCACGGTACCGCCGGATACCGTCGGCCGGCATGGAACCCACCCTGGACGGACGCGTCGTGCTCATCACCGGTGCCGGGAGCGGCATCGGGCAGGCCACCGCACTCGAGGTCGGTGCACGCGGTGGCGCGGTCGCGATGCTCGACCGTGACGCGGCCGGACTCGCGACCACCGCGACTGCACTCCGCGCGCAGGGCGGCACCGGGATCGAACTCCCGCTCGACGTTGCCGACGACGGCGCGGTGCGCGACGCGGTCGCGACGACCGTACGCGACCTCGGCCGGCTCGACGGCGTGGTCACCGCCGCGGGGATCTTCCACGGCCCGGATCTCCAACCGCTCGCCGACGTGACCCTCGAGACGTTCAACCACGTCCTGTCCGTCAATCTCGCCGGCACCTTCCTCGCCATCAAGTACGCCCTCCCGCATCTCCTGCGCGACAACGGGCCGGTGCGGAGCAGCGTCGTCACCATCGCTTCGACGGCGGGTCTGCGCGGTCACGGCTACGGGTCGGGCTACACCGCGAGCAAAGGCGGGGTGGTCGCACTCACCCGACTCGTCGCGGTCCAGTACGGGCCACACGGCGTGCGGGCCAACTGCATCTGCCCCGGCGCGGTCGACACTCCGATGACCGGCGGTGTCTGGGACAACGAGGAGTCGCGGGCCCGGATGAAGCGCGACGTCCCCCTCGGTGTCGTCGCCCAACCCGAGAACATCGCCTCGGTCGCCGGGTTCCTGCTCTCCTCCGACGCCCACCACCTAACCGGTCAGATCATGGCCGTCGACGGTGGCTCGACCGCCGCGTGACGCCGATGCACACCCCGTGGTTCGGACTGTTCCTCCCACAGCTCCGCATGGACTTCGCCACGATCCTCGAGCGCACGCTCGCCGCCGAGGCGGCCGGCTTCGACTCGGTCTGGCTGATGGACCATCTCGCGGCCCCCGCCGCCACCGACCAGGACACCCTCGAGGGGTGGACGCTCGCCGCCGCACTCGCGGCGCGTACCACCACGATCCGTATCGGCCACCTCGTGACGTGCGACCCGTTCCGCCATCCCGCCCTGTTGGCCAAGATGGCCGCCACCCTCGACGTCATCTCCGCCGGTCGACTGGAACTCGGCATCGGGTGGGGCTCGGTGGCCGAGGAGCTCACCGCCTTCGGCATCGGCACCGGGCCACCCGCGGTTCGCGCGGCCCGGTTGCGCGAGTCGCTGGAGATCCTCGACCTCATGTTCGCGGGAGAGCGGTTCGACTACGACGGCGAGCACTTCACCTTGCGCGGTGCGATCGGTCGACCGGTCCCGGTCCAGACGCCGCGTCCACCCGTCCACATCGGTGGTGCGGGACCAAAGCTGACGATGCCCATCGTCCGCGATCACGCCGACTGGTGGAACTGTCCGTCCTACGCCATCGACCGGCTCGACGATCTCCTCTCCCAGGCAGGCACGGTGCGCGTCTCGACCCAGCATCCCGTCGGGCTCGCCGTGGACGACGCCGGCCGCCGCGAGGTCGTGCAGACCGCTGAGCGCCGGTTCGGCGCGTGGGGTGGTCTCATCGCCGGCACTGCGTCCGAGGTGCACGACGCCCTGGCCACCGAAGTCGCTCGTGGCGTCGGCGGCTTCGTGATCCAACTCACCGACTTCGGCCGCCCCGAGACGATTGCGCATTTCATGGACGCGGTCGCGCCGCGATTGTGAGCCGCGTCAGTGCGACTGCGGGAACCCGAGGTCCGGGCCGCGCTGGGCGGGATCACCCCAGCGGGTCGTCACAACCTTGCCCCGCGTGTAGAAGTGCACGCCCTCGGGACCGTGGACGTGGGTGTCACCGAAGAGGCTCTGCTTCCAACCTCCGAACGAGAAGTACGCCATCGGGACCGGGATCGGGACGTTGACGCCCACCATGCCGGCATCGACCTCGTGTTGGAATCGCCGGGCGGCGCTGCCGTCGCGCGTGAAGATCGCCGCTCCGTTCGCGTACGGGTTGGCCGAGATCACCGCGGCGGCCTCGTCGTAGGTGTCGACGCGCATCACGCAGAGCACCGGCCCGAAGATCTCCTCTCGGTAGATCGCCATCTCCGGGGTTACACCGTCGAACAGACACGGCCCGAGGAAGAAACCCGGCCGGTCGGCGAGATCACGACCGTCGACCACCAGCGTGGCGCCCTCGGCTTCACCGGCGTTCACCAGACCCCGAACACGATCGCGATGCACCTCGGTCACGAGCGGACCCATCTCGGCATCGGGATCGGTCCCCGCACCGACCTTGACCTCGCGCGTCCGGGCTGCGATCGCCTCCACCAGTTCGTCGCCGACCCGCCCGACTGCGACCACCACGGAGATCGCCATGCACCGCTCGCCGGCCGACCCGTACCCCGCGCTCACCGCCGCATCCGCCGCCGCTTCCAGGTCGGCGTCGGGCAGCACCACCATGTGGTTCTTCGCCCCGCCGAGGGCCTGCACGCGCTTGCCGTTGGCCGCGGCGGTCTCGTACACGTACTGCGCGATCGGCGTGGAGCCGACGAAACTCACGGCGCGGACGTCCGGGTGGGTCAGCAGTCCGTCGACCGCGTCCTTGTCGCCGTGGAGCACGGTGAACACTCCCGCGGGGAGACCCGCCTCGGCCCATCGCGCGGCGATCCAGTTCGACGCCGACGGGTCGCGCTCGCTCGGCTTGAGTACGAACGCGTTCCCACACGCGATCGCGACCGGGTACATCCACATCGGGACCATCGCCGGGAAGTTGAACGGTGTGATACCCGCCACGACCCCGAGTGGCTGACGGATCGAATGAACATCGGTGCCGGTCGAGACCGACTCCGAGTACCCACCCTTCAGGAGGTGCGGGATCCCGCAGGCGAACTCGACCACTTCCTGGCCCCGTGCAATCTCGCCACGCGCATCGGAGACGACCTTGCCGTGTTCGCCCGAGATGATGTGCGCCAACTCATCCTTGCGCGCGTCGAGGAGTTCCCGGAAGGCGAAGAGAATGGCGACCCGGCGTCCGAGCGAGGTCTCCATCCACTCGGCTGCGCCCGCATGCGCACCGGCCACCGCGGCTGCGAGTTCGGCCGGGCCGGCGAGGGCGACCTGGCGTGCGACCTCACCCGTGGCGGGATCGAACACGTCGGCCAGGCGCGCCGACGGCCCGTCCCATTCCTTGCCATCGATCCAGTGCTGCACCGTCATCGCCACACTCCCTAGATACCGAGGCGGCGGGCGCGGCGGTGGCCGAGCCACGAACCGACGGCCATGACCGCAATACTGCCGAACAGGATCATCGACGCCAGCACGTTGATCTGCGGCGGGGTGGCCACCCGCGACTGGCCGAAGATGCGCACCGGGAATGTCGTGGTGCTCGGGCCCGAGACGAAATACGTGATGATGAAGTCGTCGATTGACAACGCGAACGACAGCAGGAACGCTGCGAAGATCCCCGGCGTGATGAGCGGCAGGGTCACGCGCAGGAAGGTGCGCGTCGGGGTCGCGCCAAGATCCATGGCCGCGTCCTCGAGCGACCAGTCGAACCCACGTATTCGGGCCTTGACCGTCATCGCCACGTAGCTCACGCAGAACATGATGTGGGCGATCAGGATGGTGCCGAATCCCAACGCGAACTGGTGGTTCAACGAGACCAGGTGGGGCTCGAGGAACAGCGTGAGGAGCGAGGCGCCGAGCACGATCTCGGGCGTGGTCAACGGGATCACGACGAGGAAGTTAACGAAGCCACTGGCCCGGAATCGGTAGCGCACCAGGGCGATCGCCATGAACGTGCCGAGGATGGTCGCGATCGCAGAAGCGAGCAGTGCAATCTTCAGGCTGAGCACGAGGGCGTCGACGAGGGCCGAATCAGCGAAGGGGTGCATCCAGTTCTCGAACGTGAAGCTCTGCCAGACCGCGTTGAACTTGCCTTTCGGTGTGTTGAAGCTGAAGGCCACGATCACGAAGATCGGCAGGAACAGGTAGAGCATCGACGCGCCCGCCGCGACGTTGACCGCGATCCGCCCGATCCGGCCACCCTTCGACATCACGGTGCCGTCGGGGACCCCGCCCCGTCGGTGCCGGCCCGCAGTCGGTGTCGCGGTGGTGTCCGTCGCGGTGGTCACGACCGTCATGCGATGTCCTCGGTGCCCAGGACGCGCGCGTAGGAGATCACGATCACCATGACGATGGCCATGAAGACGAAGGACAGCGCCGCCGCGACCGGGTAATCGACCTGGACCAGGAACTGGTTCTGGACCACGTTGCCGATCATCGACGTCTGCGAGTTCCCGAGGTAGTACGCGTTGACGAAGTCACCCGCGGCGGGGATGAACACGAGCAGGCTGCCGGCGAAGACGCCGGGAAGGGACAACGGGAACACGACCTTGCGGAACGCGCGCCAGGTGTTCGAGTAGAGGTCACGCGCGGCATCGACGAGGCGCGGGTCGATCTTCTCGAGGGCCACGTAGATCGGCAGCACCATGAACGGCAGGAAGTTGTAGGTGAGTCCACCGATCACTGCGAGTGGAGTGCGCAGCAACGTGCCACTCGAGCTGAGGACACCGATGGTGCGGAAGAAGCCGACCACCGAACCCTGATCCCCGAGGATGGTCTTCCACGCGAGCGTGCGGATCAGGAAATTGGTGAAGAACGGCACCACGACCAGGCCGAGGAGCGCATTCTTGAACCGACCGCCGCGGAATGCGATGACGTACGCGAGCGGGTACGCGATGACCAGGGCCAGCAGGGTCGCCAGTGCGGCATAGACGAACGACCGCGTGAACTGACCGCCGTAGCGCGAGAACGCGCTGTTGAAGTTGGACCACTGCCAGGCGAACACCGGGTTCGCGAACCGGCTGGGCCGGGACGACAGCGCCATCCGCCCGAGGGTGTAGAGCGGGAAGAAGAAGAACGCGACGAGAAAGAGCAGCCCCGGTCCCAGGAGGAACCATGGTGCACGTTGTGCGACCTTCCGGCCCTGGTCATCGCGTTCGATCACGGCTACCCGGCGCCGGTGACTTGCGCGAACTTCTTGTCGAACTGCTCTTCGGTCTTGGCGTCGAGCACGCCGAAGATCGACAGCTGGGCCAGGAAGGCGTCGGTCGGAACCACCAACGGGTTGTCGACGAGCTTCGCCGCATCGCCACCGAGCTTGGTCAACTCGTCGGCCACCCCGTCGACCGGCGAGATGTACTGGATCTCGGCCGTGAGCACGGCGGCGTTCTTCGGGTCGTAGAAGAAGTTGATGAAGTCGGTACCGAGGCCGGCCTTGTCGGTGGTGTCGGGCAGCATGAAGTTGTCCGACCACAGGGTGCCGCCCGACTCCGGCACCGCGAACTTGATGTCGGGGTTGTCCTTGGCAATCTGGGCGACGTCACCGGACCACGCGAATGCAGCGGCGAGGTTGCCCGCCCCGAGGTCGTTCACGTACTCATTGCCGTTCGTCCCCGAGATGGTGCCGTCCGACAGCGCCTTCTGGAGGCGGTCGAACGACGGTTGCGCAGCGGCGTAGGTGGGCGTCTTGATGTCCTTGCCGTCGGCCATCATGAACAGGCCGATGGTGTCACGCATCTCGCTGAGCACCGTCTTGGTGCCCTTGACCGCGAGGAAGTCGTCGATCGTCTTGACCTCCTTCCCCGTCGTCTTCATGTTGTACGCAATGCCGGCGATGCCACTGGCCCACGGCGCGCTCGACTTGCGCTGCGGGTCGAAGCCTGGATGCGCGAGTGCAGCCCGGAGGTTCTTCCGGTTCGGGAAGTCGGCCACCGGGAACGGCTGGGTCCACTTCACCTGGTTGATCATCCGGTTCGCCATCCAGTCGGTGAGCACGAACCCGTCGCGGCCGATGCTCTGGTGCCGGCTGAGGTTCGGCCGCACCTTGGCGAAGTACTCGTTGTTGTCGTTGATGTCCTCGGTGTAGGTGAGCTTGATGCCGGTGTCGCGCTGGAAGTCCTTCTTCGACTGGTTGCTGATGTAACTGGTCCAGTTCGAGATGGATACCGACTTCCCACCGCCACCACCGGTACCGCCGCCCGCACCCTTCGATCCGCCGCTCGAACCGCACGCCGCCAACACCGACGGCGCCACCAGCGCGGTGCCGAACAGCGCACCGGCCCGACCCATGAATTGCCGACGCGACATCGCCGCGCGGGCCATCCGCACCGCTTCGTCTCGGGTTGCATCACGGTCTGTCATCGGTGTCTCCCTTGGTCATTCCACGGCTGCCACGGCCACGACCCGATCGTGGCGCCGTAAGAGGCGGCCACCATCGGCATCACACATCACCTGGACCCGGTCGCCGGGGCGAAGGAACGGGAGTTCCTCGTCCGGCCCGACGTGCGCGACGAGCGACGTCTCGTCGTCGAGCGCCAACTCGACACGGATCAGTGGGCCCTGAAACACCAGGTCCACCACGCGGGCCGAGAGTCCCCCCGCGTCGCCCACGCGCAAATGCATGCGCTCGGGACGGATCATGAAAGTCGCCGGATCCCCGACGTCAAGGCCTTCGACGGCCGAGGCGTCGACCGCGGTGCCGTCCGCCAGCTTCGCGACGGCCCGATCGGCGGACCGCGATTCCACGGTCGCCGGTAACAGGTTGGCCATCCCGATGAAACCGGCGACGAACACCGACGCGGGTTGGTGGTAGATCTCCTCGGGCGTCCCGATCTGTTCGACCCGGCCCTCGTTCATCACTGCGATCCGGTCGCTCATGGTGAGCGCCTCTTCCTGGTCGTGGGTGACGAACACGAAGGTGATGCCGACCTCGCGTTGGATCCGCTTCAGCTCCAGCTGCATCGTCTGGCGCAGCTTGAGGTCCAGCGCGCCGAGCGGCTCGTCGAGCAGGAGGGCGCTCGGGTAGTTCACCAGCGCCCGCGCCAGCGCGACCCGCTGCTGCTGCCCGCCCGAAAGCTGGCCCGGCTTGCGCGCACCGAAGTCGGCGAGACGCACGACCTCGAGCATCTCGTCGACCCGCCCCTGGACCTCGGCCTTCGGCACCTTCTTGGACTGCAGACCGAACGCCACGTTGGCCCGGACGTTGAGATGGGGGAACAGTGCGTACTGCTGGAAGACCGTGTTGACGTTGCGCTTGTACGGCGGAACCCGGGAGACGTCCTCACCCTCGAGCCGGATCGCTCCATCGGACGGTTGTTCGAACCCCGCGATCATGCGCAAGGTGGTGGTCTTCCCGCACCCCGAGGGCCCGAGCATCGAGAAGAACTCGCCCCGCCGGATCTCGAAGTTGGCGTCGTCGACCGCAACGAACGCGCCGAAACGCTTGGTCACATGGTCAATGCTGATGACAGTTTCCGTCGTCAACGGTGCGGGCTCCCGGCCTGGAACTTCCTGGTGGTGAGCGGGAGTCTGGGCGATGGGTCAACCCAACGCAAGCGCTCGATCCCATCGGATTTCGCACCAACTTGTCAGAGTCTCGACGGATTCCCTTGTATGCGGCCCGGTCAACCACGCAATATCGTGGTCCGAGGGCGGGGACCGCTCGAACCCGATCGAGGAGTAACCGGATGCGAAACCAGAACTTCATCGGCGGCGCGTGGGTGGACGCGACCGGCGGTGCCACCGACGATGTCCTCAACCCCGCCACCGGCGAGGTCATCGCCGTAGTACCCGCGTCGGACGCGGCCGACGTGGATGCGGCCGTCGCCGCCGCCAAGGACGCGTTCGGGGCCTGGCGCACGCTCACCCCTCGGGCCCGCAGCGAGAAGCTGTTCGCGGTCGCGGACGCCATCGAAGCCGACATGGACACGATCAAGCGGCTCGAAATGGAGAACTGCGGCAAGCCCGGCGGGATGATCGAGTTCGAGATGGACCTCACCCTCGACAACTGGCGCTTCTTCGCCGGCGGCGCCCGCTTCCTGGAAGGCCGCGCGGCCGGCGAGTACATCGAGGAGCACACCTCGTACCTGCGGCGCGACCCGCTCGGCGTGGTCGGTTCCATCGCGCCGTGGAACTACCCCATCAACATGGCCACCTGGAAGCTCGGGCCTGCGCTCGCCGCTGGGAACACGGTCGTGCTCAAGCCGTCGGAGCTCACCCCGATGACGGCACTGCGCCTGGCCGAGATCACCGCCGACATCCTCCCGCCGGGCGTCCTCAACGTGATCACCGGCGACGGCAAGAGCGCGGGCGACGCGCTCGTGCGCCATCCGGACGTCGCCATGGTCTCGCTCACCGGCAGTGTCGAGACGGGCAAGGTCATCGCCCGCACCGCGGCCGAGACGCTCAAGCGGGTGCACCTCGAACTCGGCGGTAAGGCGCCGGTGATCATCTTCGACGACGCCGACATCGCAGCCGCGGTCGAATGCCTCACCGACATGTCGTATTACAACTCGGGCCAGGACTGCACCGCGCCGTGCCGGCTGATGGCCGGACCGAAGGTCTTCGACGAGCTCGTGAGCGGACTGACCGACTCCGTCGGCAAAATCGTCACCGGTGACCCCTTCGCCGAGGACACCGCGATGGGTCCGGTGATCTCGGCCCGCCAGCGCGAACGCGTGAGCGGCATGGTGAGCCGCGCCGCGGACGCGGGCGCCGAGGTCACGGTCGGCGGCACCGAGCTCGACCGCCCCGGCTTCTTCTACGCGCCGTCGGTCGTGGTGAACCCTGCGCAGGATTCCGAGATCGTGCAGCGCGAGGTGTTCGGCCCGGTGGTGACCGTCCAGCGTTTCGCCGACGACGCCCAGGCGCTGGCGTGGGCGAACGACGTGAACTACGGCCTCTCGGCCAGCGTGTGGACGCGCGACGTGGGCCGGGCGATGCGCATGACCGCCGCGCTCGACTTCGGCTGCGTCTGGGTCAACGACCACATCCCGATCACGTCCGAGATGCCCCACGGCGGCTTCAAGCAGTCGGGCTACGGCAAGGACATGTCGATCTACGCGATCGAGGCCTACACCGAGTTGAAACACATCATGATCAAGCACTGAGGCGCACGTTCCTGATCAGGCAATGACCTCCGAGCATCGAGAGCATCCATGACCGAACACCTCACCCCCGCCGCGCAGGCCATCGCCGCCGCTGAGAACGCACGACTCTGGGCCCGCACCAAGGGTTCGGAGAAGCTGTTCGATCGGGCACTCGAACACATGCCGATGGGTGTGCCCTCGTCGTTCCAGGCGTGGGACCCGTACCCCGTCTACCTGCGTGAAGGGAAGGGCAGTCACGTCGTCGACGTGGACGGCAACGAGTACCTCGACTTCCACAACGGCTTCGGGTGCATGGTTGTCGGGCACGCCCACCCCAAGGTGGCCGAGGCCATCGAGCGCGCGGCGCGCACCGGGACGCATTTCGCGGCGCCGACTGCAGCCACCGTCGAGTTCGCGGAGATCATCTGCGATCGGTTCGGCGTCGACTCGGTGCGTTTCGCCAACTCCGGGACCGAAGCCACGATGAGCGCGATCCGTGTCGCCCGGGCCGCGACGGGCCGTGAGCACCTGATCAAGATCGAGGGCTCGTACCACGGCCACCACGACCCGGTGATGTTCTCGGTCGTGCCCGGCTCCGACCTGATCGGCGGGCGCGATGCACCGTCCACCACGCCGATGTCCACCGGCATCCCCGCGGGGGTCGCCGACTACACCCACGTGGTGCCATTCAACGATCTCGAAATCCTGCGTGCGCTCCTCACCGACCGCGGCGACGAGATGGCATGCCTAATCCTCGAACCCGTGATGATGAACATCGGGATCTGCCAGCCGGATGCCGGCTACCTCCAGGGCCTCAAGGATCTCCTGCACGCACACGGCGTGCTGCTGATCTTCGACGAGGTCAAGAGCGGCGCGACCGTCGCGTACGGCGGTGCCGCCGAGCGCTACGGCGTGCAACCCGACCTCGCGTGTTGGGCCAAGGCGATCTGTGGCGGTACCCCCGGCGCAGCGTTCGGTGGCCGGGCCGACGTGATGGACGCGATCGGGAAAGGCGCCGCGCAGCAGGGCACCTTCAACGGCAACCCGCTCATTGCGGCCGCCGGCATCGCGACCCTGACCGAGGTCATGACGCGCGACGCGTACGAGTACCTCGCCGCGATCGGATCCCGGCTCGCCAACGGTTGTGCGAAGGCCATGGACGAGAACAACATCCCGGGCCACGCGGTCGACCTCGGCGCCAAGGGTTGCGTCTCCTACCGACCCACCCCGCTGCGCAACTACCGCGACTTCCTCGACACCAACCCGGAGCTGTACCTCGCGTCCTACCCATGGGCGATGAACCGGGGCATCTTCATGACACCTGGCGACGAGGAGCAGTGGACGCTCTCGGTCCAGCACACCGATGCCGACATCGACGCCTACGTCGAGCAGTTCGCCGAGTTCTGCACCGCGCTATCGGCCGGTTGACCACCGCACCCTCGGGATCCCACCGCGCCGGTCGTCGCGTGCGGCGGGATCCCTCGGGTCACGGTCCGAACAAGGTCGGACTAGGTGATGGCGATCGGTGACCCGGCGCTGTTGTCCGAAGGGTCGGGATCGCCAGTCACCGTCGCACTCACGATGCCACTCACCGAATAGGAGCCCGCGGCCGGGAACGAGATCGACACGCTGAGTTTCGAGGACACCCCGTTGTTGAGCGACGGTCGGAGGCACGTACGGTCGGGACCGGTGCTACAGGTCCAGCCGGTTCCGGCCACGCCGGTGATCGACCCTCCACCAGACCCGAGGAAGATCGAGATTCCTTTCGCGGTTTTCGGTCCGGTGTTGCTGACCGTCACCGTCGACTTCACCGTCGTGCCGTGGGCCGCCGTCGCGGGAGTTGCCATGACGACGGCGAGATCGGCCGGGTTGACGCCGAGTCCGGTAAGACTCGAGCTCAACGAATACGCGTCGGTCCTCACTCGTAGTGCAGCCTGCTTGTCACCGGCGCGGTGGGGAGTGAACAGCACCGTCACGTCGCAGGTCACTCCTACGGCCAACACGTCCGGGCAGGGCTGCGAAGTGATCACGAAGTCGCCGGGGTTGATGCCTTGGAGATCGATCGACCTGATCCCGATCGGCACCGTGCCCAGATTCGACACCGTGATGTCGCTCGAGTTGCTCGCGTCACCGACCATCGTGTCGCCGAACATGGCCCCCGCACTCACGTCGAGCGCCGCATTCGCTCCGGTCGCCGTCAACGGGATCACCAGGTCGTTCGGGTCGTCACTGCTGATGACGAGGTCCGCGTGTTCGAACGTCGTGAAGTTCAGTTGCGCGGTGACGGTGAACGTCGTCGATGCCCCGACCGCCAAGGTGAGGGGCAGGCTCGGTCCCGACACCTGGAACGTGCCGGGGAATGCCCCCGTGCCGACCGCAACATCACTGATTTGTACCGGCTGGGGATCGTTGTTGGTGATCGTGACCGCTTTGGTGGCCGGGGTGTTCACCCGGACCTGACCGAAGTCGATCGTCAACGTCGAGGTCCCCAGTGACGGGACTCGAAGCGCCACCGAGCTCCCATCGCCTGCGGAAACCATCGCCGCGCCGCTCATGCTGGGAATCGGCACCGCAGAGAGACGATTGGACTTCGTACCGTCGCCGATCTGGCCGAACGAGTTGTCCCCCCACGACCACACCGACCCATCGGAACGACGCGCCATCGAATGCAAGTAGCCCGCACTGACCGCCGTCGCCCCTGACAACCCGATCACCACCGCCGGGGTGAGGCGATCGGCGGTCGTTCCATCGCCGGCTTGGCCGGAGCCGTTGTAACCCCAGGCGAGGACGAACCCATCGGAGCGGCGGGCCAATGAATGCACACCGCCGGCGCTCACCGCAGTCATGTTCGCCAAACCCGGAACCTGAACCGGCAGCGTCCGGTCCACGAGGAGCCCGTCGCCGAGCTGCCCATGGGAGTTGCGCCCCCACGACCACACCGACCCGTCGGAACGACGCGCCAAGGCGTGGGCACTGCCGGCGCTCACCGCCGTGACGTTCGCGAGCCCCCCCACTTGGACCGGCGACAGCCGGTTGGTGACCGTGGTGTCGCCGAGTTCCCCAAAGGAGTTGTCACCCCACGACCACACCGACCCGTCGGAACGACGCGCCAACGAGAAGAACCCGCCTTCGCTTACGGCCGTAACGTTCATCAAACCCGGAACCTGAACCGGCAGCAGTCGGTTGGTCATCGAACCGTCGCCGATCTGGCCACGCGAGTTGTCGCCCCAGGACCACACGGTACCGTCGGTCCGACGCGCCAACGAGGTGTCGATTCCGGCGGAAATGGCGGTAACGCCGCTGAGCCCGACGACTTGGGTCGGGACCGAGTGGGTGACGAGCGTTCCGTCACCGAGTTCCCCGGCACCGTTCTTCCCCCAGGCCCACACTGTTCCATCGCCCTTCAACGCCAGGGTGTGCCGATCCCCTTCGGAAACCGAGACCCATCCGGTGCCCATCGGGTCACCGTTCCCGAGCTGACCGTTCGTGTTGTTGCCCCAGCCGACGATCTCATAGCCGGCCGAGGCGGCGTTCGCCGCTTGGGCACCGAGGCCCGCCGGGATCGCGAGCGACATCACCACCATGGCCATCAGTGCTCGCACCGGTCGGCGCAGAACTCGTGTTCTCATGGGTTGCCTTCCTTCGGGTTGCGGTTCATGGTGAGGGCGCAGTCGATCGAGCGCGCCCGTCTCGGGTTGCTCGCGGATTCGCGTGTATCGCTTTCAGCCGGTCTCCCGGAGCAAGGCAGCCACGCGCCGGCGGGCACGCAACGCATGGACCCTGACGGCCTGATCGGTCGAGCCGACCTCCGTCGCGATGTCGGCCCCGCTCCATCCGTCGCATTCGAACAGCGTCAGAACGGCGCGCTGCATCGGCGAGAGTCGCGCCAGCACATCGGCGACTTCGATCAGCGCCAGATCCGCAGCGCACCCCGGTTCGCGCACCGATTCGATCGAGACGGTCGCTCGCGTACGACGTCGCGCCATCTCGCCGTCGGCGATACGAAACGCCGAACGCCAAACCCATGCGGCCGGGTCCCGAACCACCGCTCCGCGACGCAGCAGTTGCGTGAACGCTTCCGCCACCACGTCCTCGGCCAAATCGGTGTCGCAGGTGTGGCGTGCCATCGAAGACCGCAACCGGGCGGCTTCGCTGCGATAGGTGCGGTCGACCCGCGCACCATGGTCGGAGGTTCTCGGGCTGCCCGCCGACGTCCGCCGAACCGGTGAAGGTGCTGATCTCATGGCTACCCCAGGTCGCCGATGTACTGACCCGTTCACCGTCACACGAGGGGCCCAACGCCGCTGTGGCCCAGTACACAACTGGCGCGTGACAACCGGCACGCAGTTCCGAATGTCACGCATAGGCTCGACTGGCGTGGAGCGAAGGAGCGGAACACCAACTCCGTTTCTGGATCTTCTCGACGACGAGACCCGCACGGCGATCCTGCAGCGCGGCAAGCGCCGGGGCTATCGACGCGGCGACTGCGTGTTCCGGCAAGGCGACGCTTCGAACGTGGTCTTCGTCGTACGCAGCGGCCACGTTGCGGTGACCACTCTCAACCCCGAAGGGCGTGAGTCGATCCTCGCCCTGCGAGGCACCGGAGACATCGTGGGTGAACAGGCACTGCTCGATGACCAACCCCGATCGGCAACATTGCGTGCGGTGAGTACGACCGAACTCCTTGCCTTCACAGGGCCGGACTTTCAGCGGTTCGTGAACGACTACCCACAGAGTTCTTTCGCGATGTTGCGATCGATGTCTCGGCGACTCAGAGAGAGCGACCGGGCGCGCACGTCCGCCGCCAACGAGCCGGTCGTCGCCCGGCTCGCGCGGCTCTTCCTGGACCTCACCGGCGATTGCGCTACACCGAGCAGCTTTGCCCTGCCGCTGAGTCAAGAACAGATCGGGAGTTGGATCGGCGCGTCACGGGAAGCCACAGCAAAGGCGCTGCGCACCTTCCGAGACGAGGGTTCGGTCGCGACCGCACGGAACCGGATCGACGTTGTCGACCCGGTGGCCTTGCGTGTCCACGCTGGCGGCTGACCAAGAGTGTGGCTAACTCCCTGCCGGCCACTGCGGGCAGACCACCCGGTACGGGCCGCCCACGTACGTGTTCCACTCGGCCTTCGTCAGATTGCGCGCCGCCGACGCGCACACGGCCTTGGCCCAATCCTTCGGATCGAGCGACCAGAGCTGCACACCTTGATCGGTCGTGATCGCGGCAGCTCCACCGTCGTTGCGAATCGAGATGAGCCCGTTC
>JBBQXR010000001.1:0-28118 GCA_038209455.1 Acidimicrobiia bacterium | reverse complement strand
ATCCCGGCATGACCGGCCGGCTGACCATCCGCTACCTCAAGCCCACGCCGCTCCACCGGCCGGTGGAGATCCGGGGGCGCACCGACCGGGTCGAGGGCCGGCGTATCGTCGCCTCGGCCGAAATGCATGTGGACGGTGTGCAGACTGCGGTGGCCGAGGGGCTCTTCGTCACCATCGACCCTCGTCTCGCCGCCGAGTACTTCGGTCGCACGGTCGCCGGTGATCCGGCCGCGGACGCGACCGACGCGCCAGACTGAGGGCATGGCCGGCATCGGACTCGTCCTCGGCGCCGGTGGGTTGACGGGTCAGGCGTATCACGCAGGAGTCCTGGCCGGGATCTTCGAGGCGACCGGGTGGGACCCGCGCACCGCATCACTCGTCGTCGGGACCTCCGCCGGATCGGCGTGTGGCACCTACCTGCGCCTCGGTCTCTCGGCCGCCGATCTCGCGGCGTTGCTGCGCCAACAGGAACTCACGCCCGCGGGCGCCGACCTGATCGGCCGGCTCGGACCGAGCGGAGACTGGACCGAACCCACGTTGCGCCGGAGTTGGAGCGCGCCGCACCGCAACCTCGTCGGCCAACTGGTCCGCAGACCATGGCGGGTCCGCCCCGAGTCACTGCTCGGCGTCGCGCTCCCCACCGGTCGGATCGACACCGAGTCGTGGACCGCCGCCCTCCGACCCATCACCGGTACCGAATGGCCGACCGATCCGTTGTGGATCTGCAGTGTGCGCATGGACGACACCCGCCGCGTGGTGTTCGGTCGCTCGGACGCGCCCACCGTCGACGTCGCCACCGCGGTCGGTGCGAGTTCCGCGATCCCGGGGTACTTCGCACCCGTGACCATCCACGGTCGCCGGTACGTCGACGGTGGTGTCCACAGTCCGTCGAACGCGGACGTCGTGCGTCGAGAAGCTCTCGACCTCGTCATCGTGTCGTCGCCGATGTCGTCGTCGCGCCACGCGCCCCATCGAGGGCCGTCCCACGCGGCGCGCAGCCATTTCCGTGCCCGCCTGGGCCAGGAGGCGCGCCGGTTGCGGCGGGCCGGGATGACGGTCGTGACCTTCCAGCCCAGCGCGGCCGACATCGCGGTGATGGGCGGCAAGGGCATGGACACCACTCGCACGGCCGCGGTGGTGGAACAGGCGCGCGAGACCACCCTCCGTCGGCTCCAGGAGCGCCCGCTCGTCGGGCTCCCGACGTCGTAGCAAGAACGCGTTCTACCCCACTAGGGTGCGCGCCCATGACCGGGGCGGCCAACACAGACACCAGGTCCGAACGCGACCAGGAGACCGCGGCGCGCCGGGCGCGGATGGTTGCGGCGGCGGTCGAGTTGGCCGTGAACGGCGGCTACGAAGCGGTGCAGATGCGAGACGTTGCGGCCCGGGCCGAGGTCGCGTTGGGCACCCTCTACCGCCACTACCCGTCGAAGGACCACCTCCTGCTGGCCGCACTCGCGGAACAGGCGGACGCTCTGCGCGAGCGCATGGCGCAGCGTCCGCCCGAGGGTATTGACGCGGCCGCACGCACCGCCGACGTGCTGCACCGTGCCACCCGCGCGCTGGCGCGCCGCCCGGACCTGACCGCCGCGTTGGTCATCGCACTCACCTCGCCCGAGGGTGACACCGCGCCGTACAAGCACGAGGTGGAGACGATCCTGCGGGCCATCATCACGACGGCGGTCGCGGGTGCCGACATCGGCGATCCGGACGGCGTCGTGCGCACGCTCGGTTATGTGTGGCTCGCGGTGCTCTCGGCCTGGGTCGGCGGCACGCTCGACACCGTGCAGATGGATCTCGACCTCACGACCGCGGCCCGCCTGCTACTGGCGCCCGGGATCGACTAGCGCTCAACGCACGCGGGCGACGATCTCCTCGCCGATCAACGCGGCATTCACCGGGTCGGTCGAGTCGATCGGCCCGAGGATCACCCACTCGGCACCCGCATCCCGATAACGCGCGACGGCGGCCGCAATGGTCGATGGGCCGCCGACGAGAGTCGACCCGCTCGCGCCGAGCCGGTGGGCCTTCTCCTGGGCGGTGTCGTCGTCCCGGTCGAGCACGACCAGACCACCCCAACTCATGGTGAAGCTCGCGGGATCGGGATTGAGCCGCTCGACCAACCGCCCGACTTCGGTCGCCTCGGCGGCGAAATGCTCGAGGTCGGCACCCCAGCGGTTCCAACCGGCGGCGCCCTCAGCCGCGATGAGTCCGACATGACGGGCGCGACCACCGACCCACGCCGGGTACGGACGACCTGCCAGTTCGCGCAACGACGCCCGCAGCCGCTTGACCCGGTCCAGTTCGGTCCCCATGTCGAGGCCGAAGGTGTCCATCTCCGGCCGGCTCTCCTCGTCTCCGGCACCGATACCGACCACGACCCGTGGCCCGGCGATGCGGACGACGGTGTCGAGTGCGACCGCCAACGTGGCGGGCGGCCGCAGCGAAGCCCGCACGACGAGCGTGCCCAGGATGATCCGCTCGGTCTCGGCCGCCAGCGCGCCGAGGAGCGCCAGGCACTCGAGCGCGGGCCGCATCTCGCCGTGCTGGTCCAGCCGGAACAGGTGGTCATAGACGAAGATGCCGTCGATGCCCGCAGCTTCGGCCGCGGCGGCGACGCGCAGGGGCACCTCGGGATCCTCGGTGAACGACGGGAGCGTCAAGCCGATCTTCATGCCGACGTCGTCTCGGGCGTCGCGGTGTCGAGGGCGAGGATCGCCGCGCCGATCACCCCGGCCCGCTCGCCGAGGGTCGCCGGAACGATCTCGGGGGTCGGCCGGTAGGTCGCGCCCTCGACGTGGCCGAGGAAGTGACGGCGGATCGGTCCGAGGAACAACTCGCCGTCGTTCACGAGGCCACCCGCGATCGCGATGACACCGGGATCGAAGATATTGGCAAGTCCGACGAGACCGATCGCGACGTTGAAGGAGTAGGCGTCGATCAGCGCGAGCGCCTCGGCGTCGCCCGCGTGACCGGCTGCGGAGACGTGGGGACCGGCGACCGCCGTGACGTCCCCGCCCGCCGCCTCGAGTACCGCCGCGAGTTCACCGCGCGCCACCGCATCCCGCGCCATCTGTCCGAGGGCGGTGCCCGAAGCGATGGCCTCCCAATGCCCGCGTTCACCGCAGGCGCACATGGGACCGTTGGGGTCGATCTGGAAGTGCCCGACCTCGGCCGCAAATCCGTGCGCGCCGCGCAGCACCTTGCCGCCGACGACGACGCCACCGCCGATCCCGGTGCCGAGCGTGATCACCATCGCGTCCGACATCCCCCGCGCCGCACCGAAGCGGACCTCGGCGTACGCCGCGACGTTGGCATCGTTGTCGACGACGGTCGGCAGACCGATCGCCTGCTGAACGTCGGCGCGTACCGCAGTGGAACGGAAGGCGGGAACATTCGGCGCGTAATGGATCGCCCCGTCGAGGTCGACCATGCCCGCGGCGCCGATGCCGACCGTGACGACATCCGGACGCCGGGACCGCAACTCGGCGGTCGTCGTGACGATGGCGTCGAGGAGACCGGCCCACGACCCGGTGGGCGACGGGACCCGATGCTCATCGATGACGCTTCCGACATCGTCGACGATCGCGCCGAGCACCTTGGTGCCGCCGATGTCGAGGCCGATGCCGACGCGCCCCGTCACGACTCTTGGTTTCGGTGCAGGTACGACACGTCGGCGGCGTCCGCATCGGGACGCAGCGAGTTCCGCTCGTGCATGGCCTCCCGCTGCTGCGCCAGGACCGCCTCGGTCGCATCGACGAGCACCTTGACCGTCAACACCACTTCGTGGGCCGCCGCCACCAAGTGCTCGGCCGCCTCCGGTTGCGCCTCGCTCAGCCCCTCCACCAGGGCGAGCAACGTGGCGAATCCGCCGGCCGCCGCACCCACGGGCGCGGCCGTTGCTTCGTCCGCGTGGTCTGCCGCCGGGTCGCGCCAACCCATGCCCGGGTCGTCGGTCGCCGCATCGGCGCCGTGCTCGAAGAAGGGGTTACGGCGTGGGGTGCCGGGATCACGCATGACGGCGCAGGTTACTGCCGCGCGCCCTCGACTGCCTTCTTCAACTCCCGCAACGCGGTGCCCATGATCATGCCGGCCGCGCGCCGCTTGATGAGCCCGGGGAGCGGGATCGAGAGGTCGACCACGAGGTCGTAGTGGACGCGGGTCGCGGCGTCCTCGGGTTCGAAGCGGTAGGTGCCGTCGAGTTGGCGCAACTTCTCACCCGAGTCGAGCACCCATGAGAACGAATCCGGCATGGCCGCATAGTCGTACTTCAGGACGTACTTGAAGCTCTGGCCCATGGCCGCGGCTCGGAACTCGACGAGCGCGCCGCGTCCTTCGGCGTCGCGCTCCTGGATCGTCACCTGCTTGAGGTCGCGCGCCCAGGTCGGGTAGTTCTCGAAGTCGAGCACGACGGCCAGACACTCGTCGATCGACGCGTCGATGCGAATCCGTTCATTGGCGTGTTCGGCCATCGGCCCCCCTTTGGATTCCCCCACGTTGCCGCGCGGAACGGTCCGGCCGCAACGGCCGGGATTCTTGACGCAGTTCCGGCCGCAACGGGAACTGGCCGTACCGAGCGCCCCAGAGGCCGACGAACCCCAGACTCAGCATCGGGACCAACACCGCGAACGGGTTCGAAGTCGCCGCCACCACGGTGATCACCAGGCTCAGCGCGAACGACAGATAGAGCCGGCGCCGGACCGGACGGTCCACGGTGCCTTCCACGAGGAACAGGCTGCCGACGGCGATGTCGTCGCCCTGGGCGCTGCGGGACACCGCGACCGCGAAGGCCCAGATCCACACGCCGAGAGAGGCGGCGAAAAGGATGAGACACACCGATGCGGCCAAGCGGCCCGTGTCACCGATGTCGAGGACCAGCGGGAGGGATCCGACGAGGAAGACCACATTGCTCACCCACGAGGCGAGGATGATGCGCTTCCCTGCGGTCGGTTCCACGGCGCGAGGCTAACGCCCACCTGCGACAGGAGATGCAGCGATGGGGTCAGTGACGAATCGGTCGACCACGGTGGACTGCGGCGCGGTCTACGCCGCCACCCGGGCCCGTTTCGTCGCGCTGATGGAGTCGCTGGCACCGGATGGGTTGGCCAGCGTCGTCCCCGCGACTCCGGCCTGGACCGTCCGGGACACCCTGGCCCACGTCGTGGGAATCGCGGCCGATCTCAACACGGGCATGATCGAGACCACCGATCCCGACGGGTGGACCGCGCGCCAGGTGGACACCCGCCGCGGTCGGTCGGTCGCGGAGATCGTGGCGGAGTGGGACCGGGAGGCACCGGCGTTCGAGGACGGGCTCCGGCTGTTCGGCTACTCGGTCGGTGCCCACTTCGTCGGCGACCTGCACGCGCACGTCCAGGACGTCCGGTCCGCCCTCGGCCTTCCCGCCGATCGCGACCCATTGACCGTCCGGGTCTCGCTCGACTTCTACCTCGAGTCCTGGGGCGAAGACGTGACCGCCGACGGCGCCGGGTCCATCGAGGTCATCGCCGACGACGAGCGGCTGACCATCGGAACCGGACCGGCGTTCGCGTCCCTGAGCGGCGACCCGTTCGAAGTGCTCCGAGCGTGTTCCGGTCGCCGATCGGCGGACCAGATCCGTCACCTCACGTGGACCGGCGACTCCGAACGCGCCATCGCCGGCATGAGCCGCTACCCACTCCCCGACCACGAACTCCCGGCCTGACGGGTCAGGCCGCGTCGCCGCAGGTCAGATGGCGCGCATGCGGTTGTTGCGGGCGTTGTGCTCGACCTCGGCGCGACCGAGGTGCTCCATCAGCGGCGGGACGTACATGCCGAAGCGACCCCGCAAGCCCTTCTTCAGGCCGTACCAACCCCCGATCGGATTGGCGTCCGAACGGCCCCACGCCTCAACGGTGCCGTCCTTCGCCGGTTTCTGCTCGTCGGCCGAACCGAGGTCCATCCAGTCGCCGTGCGCCGAGAGCATCGCGTGCAGATCGTCGAGGCACCGAGCGTCGTAGAGGAGCACCGTCTTGCCGACGGTGCACACGATGACGTCGACGCCGTCGCGGGTGTCGCGGTGCATCGTGTAGTCGGAACTCAGCGGTGGGGTCTTCAGCTTCCACGGGTCCTCCGCAGTTCCCGATCCACTGCTGGATGCGACGTCGCTCATCGTGCGCTCCTCATCTCGACGGACCACGCAGCTTGCCCGATCCGTACGAACCGTGCTCGGAACGATTCAGCGCGCGAGTACACCGAAATCACCTGCGGCCAGCTGCGCGAGCGGCTCCACCCGCCGGTCGTATGACCACTCCGCCTCGGCCAGGGCACGCGCCCGCGTACCCATCCGCGCCCGGAGTTGAGGATCGTCGAGCAACTGCAGGAGCCGGGTCGCGACCAGGTTGTCGTCGCGCGGTTCCACGACGAAGCCGGTCTCACCGTTGTGCACCGCCTCGTGTGAGCCACCGCTGCGACCTGCGACGCACGCGAGTCCCGAGGCGCCCGCCTCGAGGAACACGATGCCGAAGCCTTCGGCTTCGAGTCCGCGCCAGCGGTCACGGCACAACATCGCGAAGACGTCGGCGGCGCGATGGGCGAGCGGGAGCTCGGCCTCCGAGACCCGGCCGAGGAACCGCACCCGACTCGCGACGCCCAGTTCCTGTGCGTGGCGCTCGAGGCGCCCCCGGTCGCGACCGTCGCCGACCAACGCGACGATGACGTCGGCCGGGAGGTGCACCAGTGCATCGAGCAGCACGTCGAAACCCTTGCGCGGCACCATGCGGCTCGCGCCCAACACGATGCGCGCGTCGAGCGGCAACCCGAGCGCGGTGCGCGCCGCCGCCCGCTCCCCGGTATCGGCCGCCGGGCGGAACCGCGAGGCATCGATTCCCGGCGGGACGACGATCGCCGGCAGGACCCGACCCGCGGCGTGGACCCCTTCGGCAAGCGGGTACCCGCCGGCGGCCACCACACCCGTGGCCGACCGCAACACGTGGGCCAACAACGGACGCGTCGGCATCCGTCCCGGCACCGTGATCTCCGCGCCGTGCATCACCACCACGGCCGGCGCGGCGCGCAGGTGGCGCACGATCAGCCCGAGTGGCAACGCGGGATCCACGAAGATGACATCGGCTCCGACCTCACGCGCCAGCGAGTCGACGTCGCGGGTGAGGCCCGGGGTCGGCAGCAACACCTTCTCGCGGCGGCGCACGATCCGGAACGACTGCTCGGCGTCCCACGCCGAGGCGCCGGCGTACGGCGTGGTCATGACCGTCGTCTCGGCCGGCGGTAGCCGCCGCCACAACTCCCAGAGGTACGACTGGATCCCGCCGATCTTCGGCGGGAAGTCGTTGGTGACGAGGAGTGACGTCACGTGCCGGGCTCGGGTTCGGGGATCTCGAGGTTGGCGTGGACCGCGGCGTGCGCTTCGCGGACCCGGGGATCGACACCACTCCACAACAGCGCGAGACCGATCAACGCGAAGATCGCGCCGGCGAGGAACCCGCCCCGATAGCTGGAGAACGAGACCACCACGCCGACGATGAGCGAACCGAGCCCCTGCGACGCGTCGAAGAACGTGGAAAAGGTGCCGACCACCGACGCCCGTTGCGCCTCGTCCACGCCCATGAGCGCGAGCGTCATGAGGTTCGTGTACATCATCGACATCCCGAAGGCGAAGATCGCGGTGCCGACGATCAGGCCCGGGATGCTCGGCCACGCCGCGATCACGATCATCGCCGCGGCCGCGCCACCGAGGGCCAGCGTCCCGCCGCGCAGGGGGCCGAGCGAGTCGGGCAGACGCGCGCCGAAGACACGGATGGCGAGAACGAGACCGCCGTAGAGCAGGAAGAATCCACCGACGCTATGGACCCCGATCGTGTGCCCGTAGAGCTTGAGGAACTCGGTGTACCCCGCGAGCGCGATCAGCCCGAGGAACATCATGAGCCCGGGCAGGATCGCCGAGCGGTGCAGGAGCGGGAGCCCGGTCGGCGGTGCGACCGCCGGCCGCGTCTCGCGCGTCATCGTGCCGAGCAGCGTCGCGAGTCCCGCGAAGGTCGCGGCGGTGATCCAGACGGCGTCGGATCCCCACGCCGAATCGATGGCCTCCCCGATGAACGGCCCGAACGCCAATCCGCTGTACACCGCGACCGACCAGTACGAGATGGCCTCACCCCGCCGGTCGATCGGCGCGAGGTCCGTGATCATCGTCGCGGCGCCGACGAAGAATGCTGCCTCGCCGATGCCACCGAGGAGCCGGAACACCACGAGCAACGGCAGGCTGGTCGCCCACACGTACGCGAGGGTGGTGACCGAGACGATCGCCGCGCCGCCGATCACCAACGGCCGGCGGCCCATGCGATCACCGAGCCGACCGGCGAACGGTCGGAGCAACACCGCGCCCAGCGCGAACGTGCCGACCGCGACCCCCACGCCGACGTCGCCCGTGCCGTACTCGTGCTTCGCGAACACCGGGAGGACGGCGACGACGGTACCGAGAGCGATGAAATAGAGCGCTCCGCTCGTGGTGACCAGCACGAACTGGGGCGTGAGGAACCGCTCGCGGGATCGGGCCACGGGTTACGGGTTCTCGGCAGCGAACGCGAGCGCATCGGCGAACGATGCGCGTTCGGCGATCATGCGTCGGTACTGGATCACCCGGCGGGGTTGGGAGAAACCGAGCACGCCACTCAGCCGTCCGGCCCGCTCGAAGATCGCGACGAAGCGATCCTCCTCCGTGGTGCCGTGGACGATTTCCATCACGTCGTCTCCACCGAACCGACCGGCAGATTGGATCTTGACGTCGTACTGATCGGACCAGACGAACGGCACCGTCGCAAACTCCGGCGCGTCCTCACCACGCAGCAACGTCAGCGCGGCGTGGTTGCCCTGCTCGGCAGCATTGGTCCAGTGCTCGATGCGCATGACCTCGCCGTCGAACGTCGGGTTCGGCCAGCGACACACGTCGCCTGCGGCAACCACTCCCGGCGCCGCCCGCAACGTGGCGTCGCACACCACACCGTTGTCGACGGAGATGCCCGACCCGGCGAGCCAATCGGTGGCGGGTGCCGCGCCGATGGCCACGAGCACGACGTCGCACTCGACGACCGAGCCGTCGACGAGATGGACCCGTTCGACGCGTTGGTCACCCGCGATCGAGTCGACCCCGACGCCGAGCCGGAGGTCGACCCCGTGCGCGTGGTGCAGGCGGGCCAGGACCGCGCCGATCACCGGGCCCACCCCGCGGACCATCGGTTGCGGCAGTGCCTCGAGCACCGTGACGTCACGGCCACGGGCGCGTGCCGTCGCCGCGACTTCCGCGCCGATGAAACCAGCGCCGATCACGCAGAGCCGGGCACCGCCGTCGATCCGGCGGGCAATCGCATCGGCATCGCCGACCGTGCGCAGCGTGTGGATGCCGTCGAGGTCCGGCTGGCCGGGCAGGCGACGCGGCGACGAACCGGTGGCGATCACGAGCCCGTCGAACGAGAGGGTGGTGTCACCGACCCCGAGCGTGCGGGCGGTGAGGTCGAGGGAGTGCGCCGGTTCCCCGAGACGCAGGGTGAGATCGAGTTCGTCGAGACCGTTCCGGCTCAGCGCGAGCGACGCGCGGTCGGCCGTGCCGGCGAGATACGCCTTCGAGAGCGGCGGCCGGTCGTACGGTTCGTCGGGCTCGTCGCCGACCAGGGTCAGACGGCCCGAGAATCCCTCCCGCCGGAGCGCCTCGACCGCCCGCAGCCCGGCGAGCGACGCTCCGACGACGACGATCTCTTCCAGGGGACCGTGGTCCAACGGGTCGCGGTCCAAGGGTTCAGGCGAGCGAGATCGCGCCCGTGGGACAGGTGCGGATCGCTTCCTCGACCGCCGGACGCTGCTCCTCGCCCGGCTCCTCCTGGAGCACGTAGAGGAAGTTGTCGTCGCGCACCTCGAACACCTCGGGGGCGGCCGCCATGCACACGGCGTTGCTCTTGCACTTGTCGAAATCGACGACGATCTTCATGGGGATCCTCCTGAACGGCGGGTTGCAGGGAAGCGGTGTCGGCACCCTACCGGACGTGCGCGAAACCTGACTCCGGCGTCATACTGACGACCCGTCAGATTCATTCACAGATCGGATTGCCTGTGCCCGCGCGCCCTGCCGCCTCGAAAGCTCGTGCCGCCGACACCTCCCTCGACGTATCGGACTTCGATGTCTCGGGCCGCCCGCTCGCCCTGCGCGAGGTCGACCTCGACGCGTTCTTGCACCCAAAGTCGATTGCACTCATCGGCGCGTCGGAGCAGTCGGCCAAGCCCAACACGGCAATGACCCGCAAGTTCGACGCGTGGGCGCGCGCCAACGGTGCCGAGTTCTACCCGGTGCACCCCAGGTACGAGACGATCCTCGGCCATCCGGTCTACGCATCCCTTGCGGATGTCCCCGGCCAGATCGACCTCGCGATCATCCTCACCGGCAAGGCGGTCGACACCTTCGAGGAGGTGCTGGCGAGTTCGGCGAAGTTCGCGGTCATCTTCGCGGCCGGCTTCAGCGAGACCGGCAAGGACGGGGCCAAGCTCGAACGGCGCCTCGAGCAACTGGTGGCGAGCGGGAACGTCCGCCTGCTCGGCCCCAACACCAACCTCAACGCGTTCGAAGACTTCCGCCAGGACCTCGAGGGTCCGTCGATCGCATTGGTCACCCAGTCCGGTCATCAGGGTCGGCCGGTGTTCCAGGGCCAGGAGATCGGGTTCCGGCTCACACACTGGGCCCCCACCGGCAACGAGGTGGACCTCGAGTTCGCCGACTTCGCCGCGTACTTCGCCGAGCAACCCGAGGTCGGCGTCATCGCCTGTTACATCGAGGGCTTCAAGGACGGCCGCACGCTCATGCTCGCGGCCGACCACGCCGCGTCGCTCAAGAAGCCGATCGTCATGGTCAAGGTCGGCCGCACCGACGAGGGTGCGTCGATGGCCCAGAGCCACACCGGCCACCTCACCGGGTCCGACGCCATCACCTCGGCCGTGTTCCGCCAGTTCGGCGTGACGCGGGTCGACGGGCTCGACGAACTGCTCGAGGTCTCGGCCGGGCTGGCCCGCACCCGTCCCGACGAGGTTCCGGCCTGGGCGAAGAAGGGCCGCGAGCCGGGCGTCTGTGTGTACGCGATCTCGGGTGGGACCGGCGCGCACATCGCCGACATGATCTCGGCCGCGGGCCTCAAGCTCCCCGACCTGACGAAGGCCACGCAGCAGAAGCTCCACGACGGCCTGATCCCCGCCTACCTGCGCGTGAGCAACCCGGTCGACTGCGGTGGGCCCCCGGTGGCCGACGCGCGCGGTCGGCAGATCCTCGATGCCATCGTCGCCGACCCGAAGGTCGACATCATCGTGGTGCCGATCACCGGTGCGGTCGCGATGTTCAGCAAGCCGTTCACGCGGGACCTCGTCGAGGTGGCGAAGACCACGGACAAGCCGATCCTCGTCGTGTGGGGTGCCCCTCCGGGGACCGACGACACCTACTACTTCCACCTGCTCGACGGCGGGCTGCCGGTGTTCCGCACCTTCGGCACGTGTGTCACTACCGCACGCGCCTACGTGGACTATTGGCGCTTCGCAGCCCAGCACCGGTCGCCGTTCCTCGACGCGCCCACCAAGCCGCTCGCGGCAGCCAAGAAGGCGCGCGCCATCATCGAGCAGGCCGAGCCGGGCACCGCGCTCAGTGAGTGGCAGAGCAAGCAGGTACTCGCCGCCTACGGCATCAAGAGTTCGAAGGACATGCTCTGCAACTCGTCCGCCGAAGCAGTCAAGGCTGCGGGCACCATCGGCTACCCCGTCGTGATGAAGGTCTCATCCCCCGACCTGCTCCACAAGAGCGACCTCGGTCTCGTGAAGGTCGGCGTGGCCAGCGCCAAGGACGTACGCGCCGCGTACGAGGAACTCACGACGAAGGCACGCAAGGCCGGCGGGAAGCGCGTGCGCCTCGACGGTGTGCTCGTGAGCGAACTCGTCAGTGGTGGTGTCGAGACCGTCGTCGGGATCTCCCAGGACGACCTCTTCGGCCCGGTCGTGATGGCCGGACTCGGCGGGATCTTCGTCGAGGTGCTCGGTGACGTCACCTTCCGGGTCCCGCCGTTCGGCGACGACCAGGCGGCGACGATGCTCACCGAACTCGCGGGCGAGAAGATGCTCGACGGAGTCCGGGGCGCCAAACCCGCCGATCGCGGAGCGCTCGTCGACGTGATCATGAAGGTGCAACGGATGGCCATGGACCTCGCCGATGTCATCGGCGAACTCGACGTCAACCCGCTCGTCGTCAAACCGCGTGGTGCCGTCGCCCTCGACGCGCTGATCGTACGGAAGGGACTTCGGTAGTGGACGCAGCAACCCTGGCCAAGGCAGAGGCCGAGCTCACCTCGGAGTTGGTGGACGGTGTGCTGTGGCTCACCATCAACCGCCCCGAGTCGTCGAACTCGATTCCGTTCTACGTACGGGACCGGCTGATCGAACACTTCACCTCGGCGCACAGTGACCTCACGGTGCGCTGCATCGTGCTCACTGCGGCGGGCGAGCGGCACTTCTGCACCGGGTCGGACCTCCGCGTCCGGCCACCCATGGCAGCCAAGCCCGAGGGCGCGCCCGACTTCGTCGCCGGGAGTGCGGTCCACATGATGCGGACCGGGTTCCAGCAGCTCATGGAGAAGATGCAGGACTGCCAGAAGCCGATCATCGTGGCGCTCAACGGCACCGCGGCCGGGGGCGGGGCGATGTTGACCCTGGCCGCCGACCTCGTCGTGGCCGCCGACACCGCCAAGATCGTCGATGTCTTCACCAAGCAGGCGTTGATCCCCGACGGCGGGTTCATGTACCTGCTGCCACGCATCGTCGGCACGCACAAGGCCGCGCAGATCGTGTTCCTCGGCGACACCATCACGGCGACCGAGGCCGCCGAACTCGGCATCGTGAACCGCGTGGTCCCGGCGGCAGAACTGCACGACGCAACCGCCGAGTGGGCCAGTCGCATCGCGGCCAAGCCCACGAAGGTGCTCGGTTGGGCCAAGAAGCTGCTCCACGACGCCACCGAGGTGCCGCGCATCGCGACCCTCGAGAACGAAGCGGTGTTCATCGAACTGAACCAGGGCACCGACGACGGCAAGGAACGCATGGCCGCCATGATGGAGAAGCGCGACCCGGTCTGGCGCGGCTGGTGAAAGCGAAGCGAGGCGCAACCCACATCGCGACCAGTCCGGGCGCGCCAGACCGGGTCGCCCGAGCGGCCTGCGACGGAGTCGCAAGAGCGGGAATGGCGTGAAAGACCGGACTGCCGTGGTCGGGATCGGGCAGACCGCGTACGGCAAGGGACTGCCGGACACCGAGTTGTCGCTCGCGTGCCAGGCCATCAGTGCCGCGATCGACGACGCCGGACTGCTGCCATCGGATGTCGACGGCATCGCGATGTTCTCGATGGAGGAAGGCCGCGAGGTCGATGTCGCCCGCAACGTCGGGTTCGGTGACGTCACCTATTTCTCCGAGGTCGGGTACGGCGGCGGCGCCGGGTGCGGCGTCGTGGGCCAGGCCGCGATGGCGGTGGCGGCCGGACAGTGTCAGGTGGCCGTCGCGTGGCGGGCCCGCAAGCGGGCATCCAAGACGAGTCGCCCGTGGGCCCAGGTGTCGGACCGGCTCGCCGGCCATCAGCAGTGGAGCAGACCCTTCGGCGTGATCCGTCCGGTCGACGAGATCGCGATGCTGACCCGCCGGGCGATGCACCAGTACGGCTACACCCGCGACCATCTCGCCAACGTCGCGCTCGCGTTCCGCAAGCATGCGAACCGCAATCCGATCGCGACGATGCACGCCAAGGAACTCACGCGTGAGCAGTACATGGACGCGCGCTGGATCTCGGAACCGCTGTGTCTCTTCGACAACTGCCTCGAGACCGACGGTGCACTCGCGGTGGTGATCACGAGTGCGGAACGGGCGAAGGACCTGCCGCAACGGCCGGCGTACATCCACTCCTTCGCGCAGAGCATCCCGCAGCAGCACCAAGTGATGACCAACTACTTCAACGACGACCCGCTCGTCGGTCCGTCCTGGGCGTGTGCGGAGCTGCTGTGGGCGCGGAGCGACTTCACGCCTGCCGACGTACCCGTCGCGCAGCTCTATGACGCGTTCAGCCCGCTGATCCCACTCTCGTTGGAGGGCTACGGATTCTGCGGTCGCGGTGAGGGCGGCGCATTCACCGACGACGGCGCGTTGGAGTGGCCCCACGGCCGACTGCCCACGAACACCTCGGGCGGCGGGATGTCCGAGGCGTACGTCCACGGCTTCAATCTGGTACTCGAAGGGGTGCGCCAGATCCGGGGCACCTCGTCGAACCAGGTGGCCGACCCGGCGTGTTCCCTCGTCACGAGCGGTGAGGGTGTCCCGACTTCGGCGATCCTCTTCCGGGCGTAGACGGGAGCCTCATGTCCGGTTTCCTGCTTCCCGATCCCGACGACGAGACCGCGTCCGAGTTCTGGGCCGGCACGGCACGCCGCGAGCTGCTCGTCCAGGCCTGTGGGGCGTGTGGCCGCTGGCGGATGCCGCCCCGCCCGATGTGCCCGCACTGCCAGTCGATCAGCGTCACCTGGGTCGCGACGAGTGGCCGCGGCACGATCTGGTCGTTCATCGTCCCGCATCCGCCGCTCCTGCCCGCCTATGCGGAGCTGGCGCCGTACAACGCAGTGATCGTCGCGCTCGACGACGACCCGACGATCCGCTTCGTCTGCAACCTGGTCACGGAGGCGCAGGGCGCGATCAACGAGATCGATCCCTCGACCATCGAGATCGGTGCATCGGTGCGGGTGGTCTTCGCGACCGTCGAGGACGTCGCACTCCCCCGCTGGGTCCGCGCCTAACCGCCGAGCCGGTGCCGCGAGGCCTGGAGCGCCTCGATGGTGTCCGCGAGGGTCCGCATCTGTTCTGGATCGAGATGGTCGATGAAGCTCTCGCGCACCGCGGCGACGTGGGTGGGCGCCGCGGCTTCGAGCTTGTCCATCCCCTCGTCCGTGAGTACCGCGAGCATGGCGCGCCGATCGCACGCCGAAGGTTCCCGGGTGACGAGGCCCTGCCTGGCCAGTCCGTCGATCCGGCGCGTGAGGCCACTGGGTGAGAGCCGCAACGCCTGTGCGAGGTCGCACATCCGCAAGCGGTGATCGTCGGCTTCCGAGAGGTGCACCAGCACGCCGTACTCCCCCTCGGTGAGTCCGTGATCGCGACTCAGGGCATCCTCCTGCTCGGCCTGGAGTTCGACGATGAGCTGCACCATGGCGCGCCAGGTGCGCATCTCCTCCGGCGTGAGCCATTGGGTCGTCGCGGGCTTCGGCGTCATGCAGCCAGGATACCCGGAAAAACTATTCCTGGGTGCACTATTGCAATACGAAGTTCTTTATGCAATACTTCGCTACGCAAGCATCTACCAGGAGGAACCCCCATGAGCACCGCAACCGCCCCCCGCACCGGCGCCCTCGCCGATCTCACCCCCGGCGTCTGGGCCATCGACCCCAGCCACTCCACCATCGGATTCACCGCCCGCCACCTGATGATCACCAAGGTGCACGGCCACTTCACCGACTTCGACGGCACCGTCACCATCGCGGACGACCCGCTCGCCTCCTCGCTCGAGGCCAGCGTGCGCCTCGCCTCGGTCGACACCGGCAACGCCGACCGCGACGGCCACCTCCTCACCGGTGACTTCTTCGACGTCGAGAACAACCCGGAGATGACGCTTCGCTCCACCAGCGTCGTCGAGCGCGACGGCGACTACGTCCTCACCGGCGACCTGACGATCGCGGGCCAGACCCACTCGGTCGATTTCGCATTGGAGTTCGACGGCGTGACCACCGACCCGTTCGGGAACACGAAGGCCGGCTTCGCGGCGGTCACGGAGATCAATCGCAGCGACTGGGGCCTGAGCTTCAACATGACCCTCGACACCGGCGGCGTCCTGGTCTCGGAGAAGATCAAGATCGAACTCGACGTGCAGCTCGTCCGCAGCTGACCGGTTCCGACTCGGACTCCCGCCCGGCAGAAACATCGGCCGGGCGGGACGTCGCGTTCCGGTACCGAACCGAAACGAAGAACAGCCCGACCCACGAAGGGTCGGGCTGTTCTTGCTGGGTACTCGACGGTCGACCGGGGGGAGCCGACCGGAGTGCTTTGCGCTACGCCGCTTTTTGGGCGGGGTGCGATTCCTTGCCGCGGAGCGACCCGAGGGTCCGCTCCCAGCGGAGTTGACGCTCGATCCACCGACGCGCCTCACGACTCGAGGTCCGGCCGGGGATGCCGACGTTCATCTGTGTGCTGGTGGCTGCATTCATGTGGAGCACCTAGGCTCGTCGTCAGGACACTGAGAGTAAACACTCTCAGTGCGGTCACTGTCAAGATATATGACGGCTGTCACATCTCCCAGAGAGATCAAAGCCGCGAGATACGGCCGCAATGCAACCCGCCGGTCGTGAAGGGGAATCCATGGGATGGCGCATCGACGACCTCGCTCGGGAGGCCGCCATCACTGTCGACACCATCCGCTTCTACCAGCGCGAAGGTCTCCTGCCCCCGGCCGAGCGCGTCGGGCGCACCAAGGAGTACGGCCCCGAGCACCTCGAACGGATCCACCAGATCCGCGACCTCCAGCAGCGGCGCTTCTCGCTCGCCGCCATCAAGGCCCTGCTCACCACCGATCGGCAGGACCTCGTCGACGGCATCTTCGCCGGTGAAGGTGGGTTGTCCTACTCCCTCGACGATCTCGTCGAACGGTCGTCACTCGACGCCGCGATCGTCGATCGGCTTCGTCAGATCGGTCTGCTCCGGGATCCGGCCGAGTTCGGACGCGCGGCATACGACTCCACCGATCTCGACATGCTGCGCGCCGCGTCGGAACTGGGACGACTCCGCGTCCCCGACGACGTGCTGGTCGAGTTGGCGTCGATCTACGTCGATGGCGTGGAGGCCATGCAGAGTCAAGTGCTCGAGTTGTTCTCGGGTTCCCGCGGCCGCTCGTGGGACCCGGACGACCTCGCCGCGTTCCAGCAGGCGGCGTCAGCCGCGGCCGGTCAGATGCTCCCGCTGGTGACACGCATCGTCGAGTACGTCCACCAACGGACGCTTCAGCGCCTCACTCTCGGGGCGATCGAGCGCAGCGAGAACCCCTAGAGGTCCCAGATACGCCGGGCGTTGCCCCCGGTGATCTTCGCCTTCTCCTCGGCCGGGATGTCGTTCATGGTCGCTTCGATCACCTTGCGCGAGTACGGCCAGTCGTTGCCGTGGTGGGGATAGTCGCTCGACCACATCATGTTGTCGACGCCCACCTGGTGCCGCAGCGCGATCCCGGAACGGTCCGTGATGAACGTGGCCGCATTGTTCGCGTACCAGTAGTGCGACGGCGGGTGCTTGATGGGCAGGTCGCCCCACCCACGGTTGCGCCAGTAGCGGTCGTCCAGACACTCGATGAAGTGCGGGAGCCAGCCGACACCGGTTTCGATCCAACACACCTGGAGTGCTGGGAACCGATCGAACACGCCGGTGAAGAGCATCGCGGTGATGTTGCCCGCGGCCATCGAGAAGACGTGACTCATCCCGCCGATCGCCTTGGCGCGGGTGGCCTCACTGCTCATGTCGTACAGCGCGTTGCCGGCCTTCGCCGCGGCCTTGCGGCCGTGGGACCGCTGCACCCGACTGATGATGTTGATGTGGACCGAGACCGGGATGCCCTCGTCGACCGCGGCCGCCCAGAACGGATCGTCGTCGCGTGACAGTGCGCCGTTGCCCGACGGCCAGTTCGAGATCAGGACCCCCTTCGCACCCCGCGCCTTCGCCTTGCGGAGACCGTCGACGGCCTGGTCGATACCGAGCGACGGGATCTGTGCGAGGCCCACCAGTCGCTTCGGGTCGGGCGCGCAGAACTCTTCGAACAGGAAACTGTTGTAGGCCTCGACCCCGGCGAGGACGAAGTCGTCGTCGTCGTCACCGAGGAAATGGCTCATCGTCCGTTGCGGCGGGAACAGGACCTCGGCCCACACGCCGTCGATGTCCATGTCCTCGAGGCGGGCCGCACCGTTGTAGCAACCGGTGCGCGCCTCCTCGTAGGTGACCCCGAACCAGCGGAAGTCGTCGAAGGGCATCCCGGGCGTCGCGGTGAGTCCGATCGGGTCGGGGTCGCCGCCGACACCGGTCAGCCATGCGTCACCACCCTGGGCGTCCTTCACCAACTTCGGCGCCTTGTCCTGGTAACGCTCCGGCAGCCAGTTCGTCCAGACGTCCGGCGGTTCGAGGATGTGGCAGTCGGCGTCGACGATGCGATCTTCGGCCATGGTGATCGGTCCTCTCGGGCGGGCAGGGTGCCAAGAGTACGCTGACACGCGTGTCAGGAAAAGTCTCGGAGAGCCCGTCAACCTTGCTTGCCGGGGTGGTGGTCGCAGATCTGACCGGCGACCCGGGCGCGATGGCGGGGCGCATGCTCGCCGATCTCGGCGCGGCGGTGATCCGACCGGTCCCGTCCTCCGGCGACCCACTCGCCGCGGTACCCCACCGGGCCGCAGCCTGGACGCTGCGCAGCACACCACTGCTGGTGACCGGACCATCGGATCCACAGTTCACCGCGCTGCTCGACCGCGCCGACGTGGTCCTCGACACCCCGCGATTCCCGGGCGCGTGGGCCGTCGATCCCGGCGTCGCGCCACACACGGTCTGGGTCAGCCTCACGCCCTTCGGTGGGCGAGGACCCCGCGCGGACTGGCGCGCGTCGGATCTGGGCGTGATGGCTGCGAGCGGCAACCTGTACTGCACCGGTGATCCCGATCGCGCGCCGGTCCGCTGTGCCGAACCCGCCGGCTACAACCACGCCGCGGCCGAGATGGCATTCGCCGCGCTCACCGGCCTCGCCAGCGGGCGGGCCCAACGCGTCGACGTGTCGATGCAGGAAGTGGTTGCGGTCGCCAACATGTCGACCCCGACGCGCTTCCCGTTCAACGGGTTCCGCGGCACTCGCCGCGGCGCGAACATCGGTAAGACGCGTGAGATCTGGCCGACGCTCGACGGATTCGTCTCGTTCGGCCTGCGCGGCGGCAAGGCGCGTGTGCCGAGCCTCGAGACCCTGACCCGCCTCGTCGACACCGAGACGCTGCGCGCGATGGACTGGGCGAACTTCTCGCCCAACGCCGCCGACGACGCGACCCTGCGCGCGGTCGAAGCCGACGTCGCCGCGTACTTCGCTCGCCACACGATGCGCGAGCTGTACGCGATCGCATGCGAGACGAATCTCATGCTCGCCCCCATCAACGGTCCGGCGGAGATCCTCGCCAGCGAGCAACTCGCATCCCGCGGGTTCTGGACCGACGCCGGGCAGTCGGTCACGCTCCCCCGCTCCTTCCTCACCATCCGGGAACCGGCGCCCGACGCGCAGGCAGCCGTGCCGGCGCCCTCGAGGGAGTCCGCACCGGGATCCGGGGCGTGGACGGGGGTGAACATCGTCGAACTCGGCAGCGGTGCGGCCGGACCGATCTCCACCCGGTACTTCGCCGAGAACGGCGCCACCGTGCTGCGGATCGAATCGCGGAGCCGGCCTGATTTCCTGCGGGTCTACGCGCTCGGTCCGAACAACCCCCACGGCCTCGAGGGCGCGGCGATGTTCGACGGCCTGAACCCGGCCAAGCGCGACGTGCTCTTCAACCTGAAGCACCCGAAGGCGGTGGAGTTGGTCCGTCGGTTGGTGGTCGAGTGGGCCGACGCGGTGGCCGAGAACTTCGCACCCCGGGCGATGCGCGGCTTCGGTCTCGGCTACGACGCGCTCGCTGCCCTCAAGCCCGACCTGGTGATGGTCAGCGCGTGTCTCAACGGGCAGACCGGACCCCACAAGGACTATCCGGGCTTCGGCGGCCAGGGCTCGGCGCTCGCCGGATACAACTTCCTCACCGGATGGCCCGACCGCGAGCCAGTCGGCCCGCACGGAACCATCACCGATTCGCTCGCGCCGCGGTTCGTCGCCACCGCGCTCGCCGCGGGCCTCCTGTACCGCCGCCGCACCGGCGCGGGCGTGTACCTCGACGTCAGCCAGGTCGAGGCGGCGATCTACACGCTCAGCCCGTGGCTGGTGGAGTTCCAGCAGACCGGGTCGGCCCGTGGCCGCGCCGGCAACGACAACGCCGCGGCACTCGTGCACGGCGTCTTCCCATGCGCCGACGTCACGGAACCCGACGGCCGCGTGATCGGCGATCGATGGGTCGCGATTGCCGCCTGGACCGAGGCCGAGCGCGATCGACTCCGAGCCGTCACCGGCCCCGACCTCGCGGCCTTCACGGTGAAGCGCACCCCGATCGACGTCGCCGAGGCGCTGCAGTCCGTGGGGGTCGAGGCGGTGCCGGTCCAGGATTTCGGCGACCAGCACTCCGATCCGCAGATCGCCGCGCGCGGTCACTTCGTCCCGCTCACTCATCCCTACATGGGCCCTGGCCTCTACGAGCGCAACGGGTTCCGGCTGTCCGACGCACCCGGCGGGTACGACCGTCCGGGACCCACCCTCGGTCAGGACCAGGACTGGGTCCTCGGCACGCTCCTCGGCCTCGACCCCGACGAGCAGGCCGCCCTCGCGTCGGACGGCGTGTTTGATTAGACGCTTCCTCGGGCTCTCCGCCTCTTTGGGCCCTCCGCTCGCACTCCTGACAGTCATGCCTTTCGTGGGGCTCGCTCCGTGCCTGCTCGCCTCCGCTCGAAGCACCGTCGCTCGTCAGAGCAGGTGATACGGCTCCGGCTCGAGTGGCTGTCCTGAGCACCAGTGATCCTCACCATTGCCTGACGAAGACCTCATAGTTCGGAGGTAGCGTTGGGAACGTGCTGAGAGCTGCGATTGCGTTGGTGTTCCTCGGGATCTTGTTCATCCCGCTCGAACGGCTCCGTCCGATCCGACGCGAGCAGCGGGTGTTCCGCTCCGGGGTCCGCACCGACGTCCTCCACTTCGTCTTTACCGGCACGCTCGGAACCATTGCGCTGGTCGCGCTCGCGATCGTCGTCGTCGCCCCCCTCCAGGCGCTCGCTCCCGCAGCCCTGGCCGACACGGTGTCCCGCCAGCCTGCGCTCCTTCAACTGCTGGAGGCGCTCGTGATCGTCGAGATCGGCGGGTACTGGGCGCACCGCCTCCACCACGAGATCCCGGTGCTGTGGAAACTCCATCGCGTGCACCACTCCAGTGAGCAGATGGACTGGCTGGCGAGCGCGCACCTCCACCCACTCGACAGTGCGACATCGCGCATCGTCGCCGTCGTTCCCCTTGCTCTGCTCGGCTTCAGCCGCGAGACGTTCGGCGCGACGCTCGTGTTGCTCCAGCTCCATGCGATCTTCCAACACGCGAACCTGCGCGTTCGGTTCGGGCCGGTCGGACAGGCGCTCAGCTCACCGCACTTCCATCACTGGCATCACGCCGGTGACGTCGAGGCCCGGAACCGTAACTACGCAGGCATGTTCCCGTGGGTCGACCGCATCTTCGGGACCTACCACGCACCAGTCGACCGCTGGCCGACCCGGTACGGGATCGACGAGCCGATGGCCACCGGATACCTCGGCCAACTCCGCTCTCCGTTCGCTCGCACACCGGAACGGCACGCGGCATGACCGCGACCGACGTGTACTGCGACGGGTTCGATCTGCCGACGATCGATCTGACCGACTCCGGCACCGGTGATGCGCTCGCCACGCCGCTCGACCGCCGCAGCTTCGAGGAGCGCTACGCGGAACTCGGTTTCGGCCTGGGCATCGCGCCCCGCCGACAACGTCGAGACGACGCGTGGTGGGAGACGCCCATCGGACTCCTCGGCGGCATCGTCGGACTCCTCGCCCTGCTCGCGCTCGCCGCCGGCACGCATTAGCCGGGCATGCCGGATCCGCCGTCGACGCCGAGCACTTGACCGCTCACGAGCTTGGCGTCTTCGGAGGCGAAGAACACGGCCGAACCAGCGATGTCTTCGGGTTCGAGGGTCTGCTTCATCGCCGACATCATCGGGATCATCCCGATGTACTCCTCGGGCACGATCTTCTTCGTTGCCTCGGTCATGGTGACCCCCGGCGCGATGCAGTTCACGGTGATGTTGTACTGACCCAGCTGACTCGCGAGGAACTTCGTGAGCCCGACCACGCCCCACTTGGTCTGGCTGTACGAGAACGCGCTCACCTCGGTGAAGTCGCCCATGGGCGTCATGTTGTACATGTACGCCGCGCCGGAGGACTGGTTGATGATCCGGCCCCACCGCTGCTCGACCATGGCGGGCGCACACGCCCGAGCCATGATCCACGCGCCGTGGAGGTTGACCTCGAACACCTTCTGGAGGTAGTCCCAGTCGTTGCGTTCGTTCTCGATGTCGTAATACAGCGCGGCGTTGTTCACCAGGATGTCGAGCGAACCGAACGCGTCGATCGTCGCCGCCGCACAAGCGGCCGCCGACGCCTCGTTCGCGATGTCGGTGGTCACGAAGACCGCGTCGCCCTTCCCCTCGAGTCGCGCCATCGCCGACGCGCCCCGCTCCTCGTTGATCTCGGCCACGACGACCTTGGCGCCCTCGGCGAGGAACCGCTCGGCGTACGCCAACCCGATCCCCTGACCCGCCCCGGTGATGATCGCGACTTTGTCCTGCAGACGACCCATGGTCACTCCTCGGCGCGTGCGCGCGGTTGGTGGACTATTTGCGCAAACGCGCGATGAGGTTGAACTGTTCGGTGACCACTGGAGCGCCGGTGTCGGCCTCGGTCCACTCGGTGCTGATCACCACGAACGTCATGGTCGCAGCGTCGGTGTTCTTCTCGTAGACGTCCACCACCCGACCTTCGCCGTGCAGCACGTCGCCGACCTGGACCGGCCGGTGGTAGGTGAACTCCTGCTCCCCGTGCAGCACGAGCGCGCCCTTGCCGTGCAGTTCCCCCATCACCGCGTGCATCGGGTTGCTGCCGCCGGTCGGATCGTCGGGCTGGTCCTCCAGGAACGCGCCCCAGAAGCCCATGGCGAACGTGAACGTGGGCGGTGCGGGGAGATCGGAGAAGCCCGCATCACGCGCCGCGCGGCGGTCGCGGTACACCGGGTTCGGGTCGGCCACCGCGTTCGCAAAGGCCGTCACCGGCCCGCGCTCGACAGTGACCGTCCAGGCTCCGGTGGGCTTGCCGATGATGCTGGTGTCCATAAACGTCACTCCCACTCTTGTCGACTCGAAGCGCCGTTGCTCGGCAGAGCAGGCGATACGGTCGCAGGCCGTTCGGGCCCCGCTCGCTCTGCCTCACCGGCACCGGACCGATGCTCGCTTCGGCGCTGCGCCCACCACTCGTTCCGACTGCCCGGACCGCCTTGGCCGGGAACGTTTTCGGTTCGCTACTGTGACGCCAACGTCAGTTTTCTCGTCAGGGGAAGGAACGCGCAAATGGGCATGCTCGATGGCAAGGTCGCGATCGTGACCGGAGCCGGTAACGGCGTCGGACGCGGCGAGGCGGTGTTGCTCGCGGCTCATGGCGCGAAGGTCGTCGTGAACGACCTCGGCGGCTCGGTGAGCGGAGACGGATCGGACGCACGCGTGGCCGATGAAGTGGTCGAGGTGATCAAGAGTCGGGGTGGCGAGGCTGTCGCCAACTACGACTCGGTCGCCGACTACGAGAGCGCGGGCAACATCGTCAAGACCGCGATCGACACCTTCGGTCGTCTCGACGTACTCGTGAACAATGCCGGGATCCTCCGGGACAAGATGATGTTCTCGATGACGCCCGAGGATTTCGACGCCGTCGTCAAGGTTCACATGTACGGCACGTTCAACACGATGCAGCACGCGTCGGCGTACTGGCGCAACGAGTCCAAGGAAGGCCGGCAGCCCAGCGCGTCGATCATCAACACGGTCTCCTCGGCCGGCCTCCAGGGCCAGGCGAGCCAGATCAACTACGGCGCCGCCAAGGCCGGGAACGCCGCGATGACGATCATCGCGAGCCTCGAACTCTCCCGCTATGGCGTCCGCGCCAACTGTGTAGGCCCCGGCGGTGCGACCCGCATGGTGGGCGCTGCGATGGCCGGCATCGAGATCAAGCCGCCCGACGAGTACGACGGTTTCACGCCGATGAACCCGGGCAACTCGGCCCCCGCGGTCGCGTTCCTCGCGTCGGACGAATCCAAGCCCATCACCGGTCAGGTGTTGCGCATGGTGGGCAACTCCCTGTGCGTATACCAGCCGTGGCAGATGGGCGAGGAGTTCTTCGCCACCGACAAGGAAGGGAATCCCGCGCAGTGGGACCCGGCCGACATCGGACGCATCCTCGGGCGCTACCACTTCAAGACGATGAACGCGGGCATCGACGCACAACGGCGCAAGTAGCCGCACCATGCCCTTCTCCGCCGTCTTCGAGACGCTGGGCTACGAGGAGCGCAACGGCGTCGCCTACGTCACGCTCAACCGGCCCGAACGCCACAACGCGTTCAACTCGCTGATGCAACGCGAGTTGAAGGCACTCTGGCGCGGGTTGCGGCGCCACGACGACGTCCGCTGTGTGGTCCTCACGGGCGCGGGCGAGAAGGCGTTCTGCACCGGCATCGACCGCATGGAGCAGATGGGTGGCGACACCGACGCATCCACCGACGACGACGTCGTCGGTTCGGGTTCGACGCCCTTCATGTTCAACGACCCGGGCGACAACATCGGACCGAAGTCGTGTGATCTCTGGAAGCCGGTCATCGCCGCGGTCAACGGCATGGCCTGCGGCGGCGCGTTCTACATGCTCGGCGAGGTCGAGTTCATCATCGCCGCCGAGCACGCCACCTTCTTCGACCCGCACGTCACCTACGGCATGACCGCGGCGTACGAGCCGATCCACATGTCGGGCGTGATGCCCTTCAACGAGATCATGCGGGTGTCGCTCCTCGGGAACTACGAGCGGTTGTCGGCGGCGCGGGCGTTCCAGATCGGCATGGTCTCAGAAATCGCGCCGGCCGGTGAGTTGATGGACCGCGCCACCTGGGCCGCCGAGGCCATTGCGTCCGCGCCCCCGCTGGCGATCCAGGGCACGGTGCGTGCCATCTGGGGCGCGCGCGAGCACGGCCAGCGCGAGGCCGTGCGCCTCGGGTACGCCTACGTCGCAATGGGCACGAGCCAGGAATCGATCGCGGAGGGTCAGCAAGTGTTCGAATCAGGCAAGCGCATCGAATGGAGACTGCGATGAGAATCGCGATCGTCGGGGCGGCCCTGTCCGACTGTGGACGGGTCGACACCAAGTCGCCGTTCGAGTTGCACTACCAGGCCGCGTCTCGCGCCATCGCCGACGCCGGCCTCACCAAGGCCGACATCGACGGCTTCGGCTCCACCGGCATGGGACTGCTCGCACCGATCGAGGTGGCGGAGTACCTCGGGCTGCGCCCCACGTGGATCGACGGCACCGGCGTCGGTGGGAGCACGTGGGTCGTCATGGCCGAGCACGCGGTGGAGGCGATCCAGTCGGGCCATGCCGAGGTCGTCGTCCTCGTCTACGGATCCACCACGCGCGCCGACCTCAAGGCGAAGCGCCGTACCGCGAACCTCTCGTTCGGTGCACGCGGGCCGGTGCAGTTCGACGCCCCGTACGGCCACACCCTCATCGCCAAGTACGCGATGGCGGCCCGTCGGCACATGCACCAGTACGGAACGACGATCGAGCAGTTGGCCGAGATCTCGGTGTCGGCCCGCTACAACGCCGGCCTGAACCCGGACGCGTTCTACCGCGACCCGCTCACCATCGAGGACGTGCAGAACGCGCCGCTGATCGCGGATCCGCTTACGACGCTCCACTGCTGCATCCGGTCGGACGGCGGCGGCGCGATCGTGTTGACGTCCGAGGAGCGTGCACGCGACCTGAAGCAGGCGCCCATCTACGTGTTGGGCTCGGGCGAGACGTCGAGCCACACGACGATGAGCGAGTGGGAGGACTTCACGGTCCCCCCCGCCGCACGGTCGGGCAAGCTCGCGTTCGAGCGGTCGGGGCTCACGCCCGCCGACGTCGACGTGTGCCAGATCTACGACGCGTTCACCCCGATGGTGCTGCTCTCCCTCGAGGCGCTCGGGTTCTGCGGACCGGGCGAGGGCGGTCCGTTCGTCGAGGACGGCAAGCTCCGCGTCGGCGGGGCGCTCCCCACCAACACCGACGGCGGAGGGTTGTCGTGCTGCCACCCGGGCATGCGCGGCATGTTCCTCATGGTGGAGGCGGTCAAGCAGTTGCGCGGTGAGGGCGGCGATCGTCAGGTGCCCGACGCCAAGGTGGCGTGCGTCAACGGCACCGGTGGCTGGTTCTCCTCGGCCGGCACGCTCCTGCTCGGCACCGAGTAGCCACCGGTCGCTACCGCGTGCGGCGGTGGGCCCAGCGCAGGATCGGGCCCTCGAGCAGATACCAACTCGCGGTGGCGACCGCGAGCGTGGCGAAGAACGCGACGACGAACTGGAGATTGTTCGGGATCGCGGTGTCGCCGTCGAACTCCTGGATGATCGACGTGTGCCAGAGGTACATGCCGTAGCTCACGACGCCGAGGAACACCAACGGCCGACTGCGCAACACTTTTCTGATGACGCCGCCATCGCCGAACACACCGGGGACGACGAGCAGGAAGGCCACCGGCACCCGCAGCAGGTTGTCGCGCATCAGTTGCAGCGGCGTGACGCCCATGAGGATTCCGTAGGGCAGCGCGCACTGGAGCGCGAAGACGGCGCCGGCGGCGAGCCACCACCAGTGGGCGGGCCGGGCGAGTGTGGCGAGTCTCCGGGCGAGGCCCGGATTGTCGCGGGTTTCGGACACCAGCACCGCAAGGAGCATCCCGCTGCTCAAGCTGCACAACGCCGTCGGGAGCACGAGCACCCACGTAGGTGGCGTTCCCCACCCGGACCACAGACGCGCCGCGAGTCCCACCACGAACAGGAACGCGACGCCGCCGAGTTCCGCCGCGAACGGGCGCGCCCGGACTCGACGGATCACGAGTGACCACAGCGGCACCAGGACGTAGAACGAGAGCTCGATCGTCAACGTCCAGGCCACCGCGAGCCCCGCGTCGGCCAAGGTGTCCGAGTAGTAGGTCTGGATCAGCAGGATGTGCCGGACCGGGTGTCCGCCGAGGGTGACGCTGCCGAGCGCCACGAGCACACCGAGGGCCAGCCAGTACCCCGGGTAGATCCGGGCGGCCCGCCGCACCGAGTAGCGGCGCAGCGACGGCAGCGGCGCGCGCTGGAGATGTGCGGCCACGAACTGGCGGTAGATCAGGAAGCCCGACAACACGAAGAAGACCTGCACACCGGTGTCGAGGTGCGCGATCACCCGCGGCGCGAAATCGACGAGCGCGGGCGCGGTCAGCGTGCCGTGGAACAGGAAGACGGACAGCATCGCCAACGCCCGCAATCCGTCGAGCGTGCGATCGCGGGCTCCGGACACCGCAGTCACCTCGGCCGCTGCGACCTCGCTCATGGGGCGCGAGGTGTGAAGAACCCGCGATGGATGACCTTGGTGAGCGTATCGAGCGCGACCGCGCGGTCGAACCCGAGATCTCTCGAGGACATCGCGTAGCTGGTGCGTTCGAGCATGGCCATCAGCGCGGTCACCGTAGCTTCGTCGTTCGGAGCCCCTGCGGCTCGTAGCTGCACACCGAACGCCTGCGCGATATGCGTGAACGCGTCGACCCCGAGTTGGTCGAGCTTGCCGTCGCTGACCTGGTTCTCCATCCAGGCCCGAATCACCACGCCGTAGTGCGCGTAGGTGTCAAAGAACGTCTCCAGGAACGTCCCGAGCGCCGCTTCACCCTCCGGGCCCGCACTGACCGCGGGCACCGTCGTGGCGAGAGACTCGAGTGCGGCCGCGCATTCGGCCGCGAGTTGGCGTAGCAGGTCTTCCTTGTTGGCGAAGTACAGATAGAAGGTCCCGTGGGAAGTGCGGGCGGCGCGCACGATGTCGTCGACCCGCGCTTCGTGGTATCCCCGGCGCGCGAACACCCGCAGCCCGGCGTCCGACAGCCGCTGCATCGTCTTGCGGCCCTGGGCCCGCAGCGCGCGCTCGCGGGCCGGGCTCCCGCCGGTCCGGGCGTCGCGCGTGGGCGCCGTCGAGTTGTGCGATTCTCTGACCATGCTCCCTCGAATCGCGCACGGTGCGGCCCGCCGATTCGGCGAGGCTACCGCCTA